>SLSP01000352.1 GCA_007130345.1 Thermoflexales bacterium | reverse complement strand
TCGTTGATCCAGGGGATTAGCATCCTCCCGCTGGCGCTGGCGCTCGGCTTCGTCAACTATCGCACGCGCTCCCTCCCGGCGAGCATCCTCACCCACGTTGGCGCGAACGCGCTGGCGGCGCTGGTCTTGACCGACACGGTGTTCCCCCTCGGCGTGCCGGGCGTGCTGTTCTCCGCGCCGGTGCTGATTGGCAGCCCGCTAGTGGCGCTGCTCGCGCTCGTCGCCTTCACCCGGCTCACGTTCCCCGCCCCCGTAGTAGATGCGCCGGCGGAACGCGCGTTCACCCTGTCTGCCGCGTGGCCCTTGCTCATCGCCGGGCTGCTCTGTGCGGTGGTCATCGGCGCTGAGATTTACACCATCGTGAGCGGGCCGGGACTGTTTGCCGCGCCCCTCGCCCTCCCCGCGGCGGAATGGCCGGACGCCACGCAGTGGCAATACGAGATTTACAATCCGGCGGATGAGCTAGTGGGCGCGAGCGAATGTCTCTTAACCCCAGAAGGCGCGCTGATTGACCTGGCGTGTACGTCCACCGTGCGCGCCTACGAGGTGCGGATCGGCGACAGCTTTTGGAGCAATGCGGGCGGCGAGCGCCGGGATCACTTCCGGTGGCGGGCCGCCGACGGCAGCCTGATTTCCGGGCAGACCGTGATGGACTTGCGCGACGGCGCGTATTACGCCGACATCCGCTGGACAACGGACGCGGACGGCATCAGCGTGCAGATCAATGTGCGCGGCGAGCTGGAGCGCGTCTTCGAGCTGCCCTGGAGCGAGACCCCGCGGGCAGACGAAGCCGCCCTGCCCCTGCTAAACGACTATGCCGCCCCCTGGCAACTGACGGCGCTTGACCTGAGAGCGGGAACGTGGGGGCAAACGGCGCGGTTCGATCCCTTTACGTGGCGGCCAGCCACCGAAGATAGCGGCCCGGTCGCGGCGCAGTGGTTGGTGATGGTGATGGGCCGCGAGAGGATCACCACGCCGGCCGGCGCGTTCCAGACCTGGAAAGTCACCTTCGGCAACCAGCAGACCGTCTGGCTGGATGACAGTGTCACGCCCGCGCAGCCCGTCCGTTTCTTCAACGGCGTCGAAACGTGGGCGCTCAAAGAAAGTCCCTGACATTTCCTAGGAGGTCATTTTATGAATACACAGCGCAAACGCCGCTGGCTGATCGGCGTCCCGGTGGGGATTATCCTGCTCGCGGTCGCAATTTTCGCCGCCATCCCACCGCTGGTGATGCACGACATGGTCAATTTGCACGTCACATTTTCCGAGACGTGGACTGGTGAGGAATACGATCTCGCTCCCACCCGGCTCGTCCTGACAACGCAAGATGGCCTTGACATCGTCGCTTACGAGGTCTACACTGAGAATCCTAAAGCGGTCGTCATCTTCCTGTCGGGCATCCACAACCCGTCCGTCACCGCCTTTTTCGGCCACGCGCGGATGTTGCTGGATGAAGGCTACGCCTCGATTTTGCTGGAGATGCGCGCGCACGGCGAAAGCGAAGGCGACGTGATTGCCCTGGGCTTCGAAGAGCACCTCGACACGCGCGCCGTGGTGGACTATATCCGCGCCAATCCCCGCTACGCGGAAACGCCCATCGTCGTGTACGGCCTGTCGATGGGCGGCGCGGTCGCCATCAACTCGATAGGACAAATTCCCGAGATCGACGCGCTGATTAGCATGTCCGCCTACTCCGCGTGGGATGACGTATTTCTGGACAATATGGGGGCGTCGGGACTCCTGGCCGCCGCGCAACGGCCTTTCGTCAGGCTCTACACGGGGATCAAATACGGCTGGGCCAATCACAACATCAATCCGCGGGATGAAATCCAGAAACTTGGCGACCGGCCCGCGTTCCTGATTCACTCGCGGGGAGATACACAAGTCCCCTACGCCAACTTCGAGCGGCTGATCGAACACGCCCCGGCGCACGTCGAAACCTGGGTCCGCGAGGGCGATTTGCACTTCATCGTCAAAGAGGGGCTGTTCCTCACGCCGCGCGAAGATACCGAATACGCCGAGCGCATCCTCGGATTCCTCAATGGGCATTTCGCCCCGTAGACTTGGAACACTGTGGATATCCAAATCCAGTAAGGTGAAGTGATACAATGAACCACAACCAACCGAAACCGCGTACCGTCCGCATTGCCGCCGTCCAGGTAGCATCCCAACCGGGGCAGATTGCGGCGAATCACGTCCACGCGCTGCCGTTCGTCGAGACGGCTGTGGCCCAGGGCGCGCAACTCGTCGTCTTGCCGGAATTGTTCGCCTGCGGCTACATCCCCAATCCGAGCATCTGGCAGTATGGCGAAACGCTCGCCGGGCCGACGGGCACGTGGTTGCGGGAAACGTCCCGGCGATTCGGCGTGTACCTGGGCGCGGGCTTCCTGGAGGTAGACGGCGCCGATTTCTTCAACAGTTTCGCCCTGGTTGATCCGGCGGGCGAACTGCTCGGCTGCGCGCGCAAAACCAGGGCGGAGGTCTACTGCTTCAAGTACGGCGCTGGGCGGCACGTCATCCACACCGGCATCGGCGTGCTCGGTGTGGGTATCTGCGCCGACAATCACTACAGCACGTTCCCCGCGTTGATGGCGCGCAACGACATTGACCTGCTGCTGATGCCCCACGGCTCGCCGATGCCGTACAAGACCTCTAAGGTCATCAGTGAAGCGGACATCGAGCAGAGTAGGGAGAAGACGGTTTCCTTGACCTCACTCTATGCCGCAGCGTTGGGCGTCCCGGTGGTGTTCGCCAACGCCGTGGGCGCGCTGCAACCGATGGCGGGCTTGCTCGGCAAATTCATGACCCCAGAGCACTTCCGTTTGCGGGGTTTTTCCCGCATCACGGATTCGGACGGCACGCTGTTAGGGGCATTGGGCGAGGAAGAAGGCGTTTTAGTGGCCGAAGTCACGCTCGACCCGGCGCGCAAGCGGTATATCGCGCCGCCAGATCACGACGGCTGGCTGCACGAGGGTTCCGCCATGACGCGCAAAGTGATGTTCCCGCTAGATATAGCCGTGGGCCGCACATTCTATGCGTTGAGCCGGAAACGGCGACGTTGGGCAGACAGTACCTTAAAAGCAGATGAAACCAAGAGGGAATGATGACTACAGATAACCGACTAAAACCGGTGCATACCAATAACACGGCTGCTGGATCAGCGGCCCTTAGTGCGCGCTTGCAGGAACTCCTGCACCAACTCGCGCGCCCACAGGCCATTCACCACGCCGTCATCGCCGTCGAGAAGGGCGACGGCAGCTTCCGTTGGAGCGGCGCGGTAGGCGACGCGCACCCGGACGGCACGCCGATGCGCGCCGACACCCCGATTTGGATCGCGAGCGTGACCAAGCTCTACATCGCCAGCAGCGTCCTCAAGCTGGTCGAGCGCGGCCTCATCCGCCTTGACGCGCCGATGTCTGCCTACCTCCCGCAAACGTTGATCGGCGGACTGCACCGTCTGGGCGGCGTGGACTACACCGAACAGATCACCGTCCACCATCTCCTCGGCCACCTCACCGGCTTGCCGGATTACTTCGATGGCCGACCCAAAGGCGGCAAGCCCCTGATCGAGCAGGTGATCGAGCGGGATTTCGCGTTTACTATCGAGGATACACTGGACACGGTGCGCCACAAACTGACCCCGCACTTCCCGCCGCAACCGCTGGATACAACACGCCCGAAGGTCAGCTACAGCGATACCAACTTCCAACTGCTCATCGCCAT
>SLSP01000377.1 GCA_007130345.1 Thermoflexales bacterium | reverse complement strand
CTGTCTAACGGCGGGGCATGTTCGCTCAAAGCGGAGAGATCGCCCAGGTCAAGGGTTAAGTCTATCCATCCCTCGGTTTTCCCGAAGTGACAGACGCCGTGATAAAGATGTATCGGCCCGTAGATATTGCGACAATCGCCCTCCACGGTGGTTCCGACTTCCAGACAGACGCGAGCATCGTCCGCCATGTTAGCCCATAGTTTCAGGCTGTATTCCCCTTGAGCTACGTATTTGAGGTTGATGGGCGAAACCTGGTACATTTTTGAAGACAGTCTCTCTGGATAAGGCGCGCCACACGCCAGAAGTTGGCCGTCTTCGCCGCCGCCGCAAGCCCACGCGCTGTATTGCCCGGAGTAGGCCCGGCAATCGCGGGTATCCCAAAAGTACTGGCCGTCAGGCGGTGTACTACCGGATGCCCATCTGGACATATAACGAGCCCACCCCAATGCGTCATTTTCGAAATCGTAGGAAAAGAATGTGCGCGTTGCATCGCGCACGAAGGCGGCGCCAGCACTATCGTAGTTGCGCAATACTGTTGGCAGGTATACCGCGTGCGGCCAGCCGACGACGGCTGCGAATGTGTCTTGCACTGCGTAGGTTCCGTCACTGGCGCGGATGGTGATGTGAGTCTGGCCTTCCCACTGCCCTTCGGGCCTGAGATGCACCATCCCCGCGGGTTGTAGCGCCACCCCCATCCTCGGATCGCTATTGAACATCACCGTGTAGCTCAGTTGATCGCTCGGCAGGGTGGCGTGTTGCGCGTAATCGTAGACGTCGAAGGCATCGAGGCCCGGCGTCCCGGGGATGAGCAGCACGTCGGGCAGCCCGCCGAAGCGCAGCGGCGAGGGAAAGCGGCCGGCGGCGTAGGCGAAGGTGCGGTAGGCGTCCCGCTGCGTTATGGAGGCCCGTGGATCGAGGGGCGTCCCGCTGTAGTACGTGAATGTGAGATCGGTGAGCGTGTAAGGGCCGTCTATGCCGCACCCGCCGATGGCGGCGCCGTCGAAGCTCAGGTCGAGGTAGTGGATGCCGGCCGCGAGGGTAGCGGTGATGTAGTTCGAGGTGATTTTGCCGCCGTCTATATCGACCAGCGCGCCGTGCAAGGCGTAGCTGCCGGTCTCCGTGACCTGCACGCCCACGCGGATGACGAGTTGTTCGTAGAGGCCGTCGCCGTTGGTGTCCACACCCCAATCGGCGTAACTGCCGGTGAAGCGCAGCCCGGCGGGCGGGCGCGTGCCGGTGCGGAAGGCCCAGCGATAGTCGCCCACCGTCTCGTTGCCTGTGAGATCGGCAATGCCCGGATACAGGGTCGCCAGATAAAGGGTATCGGTGAACAAATCAGTGGCGGGTTGGAAGGTGAGGGCGTGCGTGGCGGCATCGTAGGCGATAGCGCCACTGACCGTGACGCCCTCCGCCGTGGCGAGAGTGAAACGCTCCGGGGTCAGTGTGCTTGGGTCGAGGGCCTTGTTCCACAGGACGGCGAGCGCGGCGTCTGGCGGGACGTCCCGCGCGCTTGGGGGCGGGGAGAAGGTGAGTGGGACCGGCGGCAGCGGGTCTACGGTGCTCGTGAAGCTCCAGGTGACGGCGGTGAGGAGGGGTGTCCCGGCGCTATCGCGGACGTCTGCGCTGACGTGCGCGGTGTAAACCGTGGCATAGGCCAACGGCGCGCGCGGCGTGAAGGTGGCCTCGCGTTCCTCCGTATCGTAGGTCACCGTGCCGCGCACCGTCCCGTGCGGGCCGCCGCTCAGCGTGAGGGTGTGCGTGGTAATCGTGGCGGCGTCCATCGCGTCGCGGAAGCCCACCACGACGGGCAGGGTGGGGTCGGCTATGCTGCCGGGCGGCGGCGTGACGTAGCTGACCACAGGCGGATTGGCGATGCTGAACGGGCCGGTGACGGCGGTGGTGGTGCGCAGGCCGTCGGTGGCCGCCACGCGGACGAAGGCTTGCGTCGTGTTGGGTAGGCTGGCGCTGGCGAGCGTGGCTTCGGTCGCCGTAAGGTTGATGGCGAACGCTTCCCACGTCGCGCCGCCATCGGTGGAGACGTCCACCGCAAAGTGGGCGCCGGGGCCGGCGTTCCAGGTGAGCGTTTGGTCGCCGCTCCACATGGGGGCGACCGGGTCGAGCGTCAGAGCGGGCGGAGTTAGGGCGACCACACGCTCGGCCAGCACTACACTATCGGCGCTGCGGCGGATCTGCACGCGGGCCATATCCGGCGGATAGGGGATCTTGAGCGTGAAGAAGGTTGCTTCATCGTCGTTCTGTGTCGCCGCCGCGCCCGCCGGCTGCAACGTCGTCGTGACGGTGAAGGCGCGGGTGTAATCCGCGATGGGCTGCCCCTCGGCATCCAGGAAAACGATGTCGTAGGGGCCGGGAGTAGGCGGCGTCCAGGGGCCAGGGTCGAGTTCGTACCAGGGGAGCAACTGCGTCTCGCCGGTGGCCGGCGTGATGACGCCGGAGACCAGCAACAGCGGCGATGTATCGAGAGGGACGTTGCTGGCGGCGTTGAGCAGAAAGCCCCCGGTGATCTGGTTCAGCAGCACTTGATAGCGGGAGGGATGAATCCACAAGCGATCCGTCGGTGGCAATTCCACGGGATCGACGTGCATAAAGTCGTAGACCGCGTTGAGCGTGCGCTGCGTGTACGGCTCGAGCAGCGCCACGCTGGAACGCAGGTCGCGGCGGCGACTGACGTGATACCCTTCGCCGCCGCGCAAATCGAGATGCTCGTCGTGCTCGAAGCCGTATAGGTGGCCCACCTCGTGCGCCGGGACAAAGTTGAAGAAACTGTAGGCCGTCATGTTGTGCTGCACTAGCGCGCCTCGCGGCGCCGACTCCGGCAGCGTTACCCCGATGTCGGTAAGCCTGCGTTGTGGCACGTAACCGATCATCGCATCGCACCCCGTGGTGCGGGCGCACAATTGGCTCATTTCTTGCAGCAGGTACTTTTTGGGGAACGCCCCGGCCGGTTCGGTGCTCCAGTCATAGAACCACAACGAAGTGGTGGGGTGATAGTAGGGCATCGCGCCGGGCGTGGCCGGGCGGGTAACGCTGGGAACAGGGAAAAGCGCGCGTAAGGTATCGCTGCCATCCTTGATAGACTCGCCGAGATCGCGCGTGCCGGTAGCGCCGTAATCCGCGCCGACTGCGACGGCACGGTGGTGCAGGTTGAAGCGCCGCGACGCCAGCGCCTCCGGCTGCGTGGCGGTGTGGAAGGTGATGTTCGGCTCACCCTTCGGATCCAGCACCGTCACGACCGCCGAGAGGTCGTAGGTTCCGCTGTCGAGGGGGATGAAGCCGAAGTAGGTGACGCTGTCGCGCCCGGCCATGCGCTCGAACTTGTCGTAGCTGTCCAGTAGGTTGTTGTAGGTCCGGTATTCGCGCTTGCGCCGGGCGTTCTCGAAGGTGTAGGGCAGGTTCCAGCCGTACTCGCTATCGCGCCACTGCGCATAGCCTGCGTGCGCGCCCTGGAGGGCCTGCCAACGCACCGAGACGTCGTATACCTCGATCAATTCCACCTGATCGAGCATATACACGTCCTCATGGTATTCCCAGTGGATGAACGTCCGCAGCGCCGTGGCCTTGTTGACGATCAACGGCGTATTCTCCAACACCTGCACCGGGACGAGTTTTACCTTAATATCCGGCAGCGTCCAGAAACTCCAGGTGCGGCCATGTTCCAGCGGGCCGCCGGAGAGATCCATCACCCATTGGTCGCGGCCCTGGCGCAGCGCCGT
>SLSP01000212.1 GCA_007130345.1 Thermoflexales bacterium | reverse complement strand
ATCGTCTAGGCGCAGTTTCGCGGTGCCTTTGAGTTCTGCCCACACTCGTTGAGGGATCGACACTTTGCCCGTGTAGTCGAACAGGCGCACCAGCACGGGGATGGTCGCGGCGCTGCCTTCGCATAGCTCCCAGGCCAGGCGCTCCAGGGCCACGGTCTTGCCCGCGCCCGGCTCGCCGAGCACCAGGAGGCGGTCGGCGGCCTTGAGCGTCTCCAGCAAATCGGCGCGGGGGCCGAGCGCGCCCTGCTGGTACGGCGACGCCTGGATGGGCAGCGCGGCCCCCTCCTCGCGGATGTAGACGCCCATCCCGCCCCAGCGCGCCTGCGCTTCCTGCGCCAGCTTCTCGCGCAGGGCGGCGCGGTGATCGGCGATGGCTTCGGCGGTGGGGATGGCGACTTCGCGGCCCTGGTAGGTGATCAGCGTGACGTTGCCGGTCACGTTGCCTTCGATTTTGAGCGCGCCCGCGCCGAGCGCGTCGCCGCTGCCCTGGCTGATCGCGCCGTCGCCGGTCAGGTGCGCGTTTTGCTGCGGTTTATCGGGTGGTGTGGGCATAGGTTAAGGCTCCGCAAGTGGCTCAATAATACTGCTTGATATACCCATACGCCTTCTCGAACAGCTCCGTGTCCTGGTGCAGCTTGTACTTGAACAGGGTTTTGCGCAACGCCTTCTTGACTTCGCGCTCGCCGGCGGTGGTGTTCTGCCAATCGGGGAAGCGGACGTGGCGCACGATCTCGTCAATGTCAGCGACGATGCGTTCCACGACGACGGGGGTGTCGGGGTTGCGGGCCGCTTCAAAGAGTTCGGTGAGGGCCGCCTGGCCCTGGTCTACGGTTACGGTGGGGGCCAGGTCTTTTTCGGTGTGGACAACGTCTTTCGCCAGGTCGAGGAGTTGTTTGAGGAATTCGAGGCTGTGCAGTTGACCGCGCTCGTGGCGCTCTTTGAGGTTTTCCAACCGCTCGGAGAGGGCGCGGAAGCGGGGATCGCCCTGGTGCTTGCGCAGTCGCCCGGCCAGTTTGATCTCGATCTCGCGCGCTTTCTGCTTGGGGTTGGGCGAATCCAGCACCGCTTCGAGCAGTTCGGCGTCCAGCACAATCTTCTCCAGGTCGTCGTGGATGGCGGCGACGTGGAGGTGTTGGTGGATGAGTTCGACGGTCTTCGCGCCCAGGGCGTGCCAGATCAACTTGCCGGTACCGGTGGTCGGCTGCACGGAGACGTAGACCTGCGAAAGCCAGCGGTAGTCGTTTTCGTGCGCTTGCAGCAGCGGATCGGGCGAGAGGGCTTCCCAGAGTTTGGAGAGCGCGCTGTAATCGGCGGCGAAGGCATCGCGCACCTCGTTGTTGGGCAGGCAATCTTGCGCGGCGATGAGGCCCTCGTATCCGCTGAGGCTGCGCTCCACGCCGACGAAGTAGGCCAGGCACGCTTGCATCGCGCCGGGGAGTTGGGCTTTGAGGTTGTCGAGCGCGGAGACGACCTGGTGCATCCCCTCCTCGTCGAATTCCAGCGACTTCGCTATGTCGTCAAAGACACCGAGGTAGTCCACGATCAGGCCGTGGGTCTTCTTCTCGCCGTAGGTGCGATTGGTGCGCGTGATGGCTTGGAGCAAGGTGTGATCGCGCATCGGTTTGTCGAGGTACATCGCCTGCAAGATGGGCGCATCGAAGCCGGTGAGCAGTTTGGCGGTAACGATGAGCAAGTGCAACGGATCGTTGGGGTCGCGGTAGCGGTCGAGCAAGGCTTCTTCCTGATCCCGGCTGCGCTTGTAGGGGCGGTAGCGCGCGTCTTCACGTTCCTTGCCGGAGACGGAGATGACGACCTCGCTGGACTCCGGGGCCAGGTGTTGGTCGAGCGCGGCCTTGTAGAGCAGGCAGCTTTCCTGGTCAAACGTGACCACCATCCCCTTGAAGCCGTTAGGGAGCACGTTGGCGCGGAAGTGGGCGGCGATGTCGCCGCAGATGGCCTGGATGCGCTCCGGGAGCTTGACCAGGACGGCCATCTTCGCCGCCATCTGGGCCAGGTGCTCGCGGTCGAGGTCGCTGAGGCTGCCGGTGAGTTTGGCGTAGGCTTCATCCAGGGCCTCTTTATCAATGTGCAAATCTATCAGACGCGGCTCGAAATGCAAGGGCAGCGTGGCCCCGTCGCGGACGGATTCTTCAAATCCGTAGCGGCTCAAATAGCCGTGGGGGTCTTCTGCGGCGCCAAAAGCGTAGAAGGTGTTGCGGTCGCGGCGGTTGATGGGCGTGCCGGTCAGGCCGAAGAGGAAGGCGTTGGGCAGCGCGGCCCGCATCTGCATCCCCAGGTCGCCTTCCTGGGTGCGGTGCGCCTCATCCACCATCACCACGATGTTATCGCGCTCGTTGAGGACGCCTTCGGCATCGGCAAACTTGAAGATGGTGGTGATGATGATCTTGCGGATGTCCTGGCGCAGCAGGCGTTCGAGATCGGCGCACGAATCGGCTTGCACGAGATTGGGGATGTCGCCGGCGTGGAAGGTGGCGCTGATTTGCGCGTCGAGGTCTACCCGATCCACGACGATGACGATAGCGGGATTGCGCAGGGCGGGATTCAGGCGCAGCTTTTGCGCGGCGAAGACCATCAGCAGGGATTTGCCCGATCCCTGGAAGTGCCAGATGAGGCCCTTGCGCGGCCAGCCAGCCAGCACGCGCTCGACGATCTGGTTGGCGGCCTCGTACTGCTGATAGCGGGCGACGATTTTCTTGCGACGCTTCTGCTTGTCGGTGGCGAAGAGGGTGTAGTGCGCGAGGATGTCGAGGATGACCGTGGGCCGGAGGAGGGCTTGCAGGGATTGTTTGACGTGGGTGAGACTACCCCCCTCAATCCCCCCTCGCAGGGGGGAAGCAACCCGCCACGGCCCCCACAACTCCACCGGGACGCCAATCGCGCCGTAGCGCAGGTCTTTGCCCTCGGTGGCGATGCTGAAGGCGTTGCAGACGAACAGTTCCGGCACGAACCGCTCATAATCGTTGTGGACTTGCAGCGCGCCATCCACCCAACTGACCGCATCCCGCACGGGCGTCTTGGCCTCCACCAGCACCAGCGGGAAGCCGTTGACCAGCAGCACCAGATCGGCGCGACGCTCGGCGGCCCCGGCGCGGAAGGCGTACTGCCTGGTGACGGTATACCGGTTGTTGTCCAGATCACTGAAATCCAGCAGGCGGATGGTGACGTGCTCATAGTTCTCCCCGAAGGGCATCGAGCGCTCGCCGCGCAGCCAGGCCGTGAACTCCTCGTTGGCGCGGATCAGGCCATCGCTGCGCACGGAGAGGACGATGGCGCGCAGCTTGTAGAGCACCTCGTCGGCACGGCTTGGCTCGGCGGCGATGGCGGGATTGAGGCGGACGAGGGCCTCGCGGACGTAGGCTTCGACGAAGACATCGTTGAGGCGGCGCGGCAGTTCGGCGGCGGGGACGTAATGCCAGCCCAGGCCGTGCGCCGCGCGCCCGGCGGTGTAGGATGCGGCGGGTTCGGTGACACGGCCGGCGCGGGGGACGGGGCCGCAGAGCAGGTCGCAGATCATTGCTTCGACGGTGTTGGCTTCGTTAAATGGCATATCTGACCTCACGCAAACGCTAACGTAGCATCCAGGAGAGCTCTTTTTAATTGTTCGATTTTTTCTCTTCGTTGAAGCACGGCTTTGCAGCTTTTTTCAATAGATGAGAGTTCTTCAATAACGCGCTGCTCCATCTTTGCCTGAATAAGTGGAAACCACATTGCT
>SLSP01000431.1 GCA_007130345.1 Thermoflexales bacterium | reverse complement strand
GCCGCGCGGCGCAGGAGCAGTTAGTGGGTGAGGTGGCCTCTCGGATGCGCGAATCGCTGGATGTGGAGAAGGTGTTGCAGACGACGGTGCAGGAATTGGGTCGCGCAGTGGGCGCGAGTGAGGTCAATATCCGGTTGGTTTCACAGGAGGACTTATGAAGCATCAGGCACAGGTAGTGTTGATTACCGGTTGTTCCACCGGCATTGGGCGGGCGACGGCGCTGCATCTGCACGCGCGGGGGTGGCGCGTGTTCGCCACTGCCCGGCGGATGGAGACGCTGGACGATCTGGCCTCGGAGACGTTGACGCCGGTGTATCTGGAGTTGACGGATGCCGCGAGTTGCGCGGCGGCGGTGGATGAGGTGCTGGCGCAGGCCGGCCGCGTGGACGCGCTGATCAACAACGCCGGGTATGGCGCGCTCGGCGTGCTAGAGGAGGTGGCGCCGGACGAGGCGCGGCTGCAATTCGAGACTAACGTGCTCGGCCCGTTGCGGATGTGCCAGTTGGTCGCGCCGACGATGCGGGCGCAGCAGGGCGGGCGCATCATCAACATCAGCAGCGCGGCCGGCGAGACGGCGTATCCCATCGCCGGGCTGTACTGCGCGAGCAAGGCCGCGTTGGGCAGCCTCAGCGACACGTTGCGCGTGGAGTTGCGGCCCTGGAATATCAAGGTCGTGGTGGTCGCGCCGGGCATTGTGCGCACCGCCTGGTTCGACAATGCCAACCGGCGCGCGACGGGCCTGGTGGATAATGCGGATTCGCCTTACGCGCGGCTGCTCAACAGCTACGAGAAATTCCAGCCCGCCATCACCGGCTCGCGGATGCCCGGCCCGGAGGCGGTGGTGCGGATGATCGAGCGCGCGCTGACCGCGCGGCGGCCCGCGCCGTATTACTTCGGGCCGGGGCTGTTCTGGAATGGCGTGGTGCGCCTGGGGCGGTTGACCCCGCTTCGTTTGCGGGACGCGCTGCTGGCGCGCATCTTTTGGACATGAGGTATTGGAGCGATCACTATGGCTAATTTGCAATCCGGGGCGGCCCCTGGGCTGGATCACGCGCGCGTGAAACGCAACGCCATCCGCATGGCGCTGGTCACATTCGGCGCGGCTGTGCCGGCCTTCTTGATGTACCTGTTCTTGGGCTGGCGATTAGGCGATTGGCAGTTCTACGCGCTGGCGGTGGACGTGGCCGTGTTCCTGGTCATCGCGCCGCTCTGCATCCTGCTGTTCCGGCGGGACAAGGTCTACCTGGGGCTGACCATCCTCTGCGCGGCGATTTTGCTGGTGGTGCTGGTCGGCGGGCTGCTGGTTGACGGTTTGGGCGTGGTGTTGGGCCTGGCGCTGCTGGCCTCGATGCCGTTGCTCATCACCCAACTGATGCTCCCGCCGCGCCACACCCGGATCATGATCGGCGTGACCATCGTTACCGGCGTCCTCAGCGTGCTGCTGGACTTCTACTGGCCGTTCCCCGGCACGCGCCTGATCGTCCTGCCTGAAATCCGCACGCTCTTTGTCTTCATCACCATCGGCGGGATTGCCATGCCCTTCTACTTTATCGCCCGGCAGTTCCGCGATTATACCCTGCGCTCCAAGTTCATCATCGTCTCCATTGTGATTGCATTGATTCCGATTGTGCTGATCTCCGCGCGCCTGAACGCCCGCGCGACGCGGTTGACCCGCGAGAGCGCGGACCTCGCGCTGCAATCTGCCGCGCAGCAGACGGCCACGCGGGTGGATACCTTTATCGCGACCAGCCTCGTCCACCTCAGCGTGGAGGCGGAGTTGCCCGATCTGGTGGCGTTTCTGATCGACGGCGCGCAGCCGGGCGTCCGGGAGGACGCGCTGGAGGCCCTGCACGCGCTGAGTCGCAAGCCTTACGTGAGTTCTTACGCGCTGTTGGATAGCCAGGGCCGGAACGTGTTGGATACCCTGGCCGCCAATATCGGGCGCGCGGAGGGCGCGGCGGACTACTTCCGGCAGCCGTTTGCCACGTCACAGCCTCACGTGGCGTCGGTGGTGCTTGAGGATGATGGGGAAGTCTACGTCCACATGGGCCAGCACGTGACGCACCCAAACGGCCAGGACGTGATCGGCGTGTTGCGCGCGCGGTATCGGTTCGATGTGTGGCAGGATATGGTGGCGCAGAGCAATGACCTGGTGGGCGAGCGGTCTCACGCGGTGCTGGTGGATCACAACATGCTGCGGTTGGCGCACGGCATCGCGCCGGCAGCGCGGCGCGCGCCAGTCGCGCCGGAGTTGGCGGCTGCGCTGCGCGCCCGTGAACCGTTCTTCACCGGGGAGTTGGATGTGGGGCCGGAAGCGTATCGCACGCGGGGGGCCATAGTTCCGCTGGAGAGCCAGGGTTGGCACGTCGTGTTTGTGCAATCCGAGCAGATCATCTTAGCCCCGGTGGAGGCGCAGACCCGCGAGGTGGTGGTGCTAGGGATGATCGTCGCCGGGGTGATGGCGTTGGCCGGGGTGGGCGTGGCGCAATATCTCTCGCGGCCCATCGCCACCTTGACGGAGGTGGCCGAAGCGGTCGCCGCCGGGAATCTGGAAGCTCACGCGGTGGCGCAGACCAACGACGAGATCGGCGTGTTGGCTGATACCTTCAATGTGATGACGGGGCGCCTGCGCGGGCTTATCGCGGATTTGGAAGCGCGGGTCGCCGAGCGCACGGAGGCATTGCAACATCGCACCGCCTATCTGGAAGCCGCCGCCGAGGTCAGCCGCTCGGTGGGGGCGGTGTTGGAGCAGGACGCGCTGATCCAGGAAGCGACGCAACTGGTGTTGCAGAGCTTCAGCCTGTATCATGTGGGGTTCGCGCTGCTGGATGACGAGGGCCGAGAAGCTATCTACGTGGGTGGCGCGGGGCAGGCAGCGCAAGCCCTGCGTGAACAGGCGTTTCGCCTGGAGCTAGGAGGAGATTCGCTGCTGGCGCGCTGTTTGCGTTCTGAGCGGCCGGTGGCGGTGCAGGATGTGCGCGCAGAACCGGACTATGTCGGGCATCCCTTGTTGCCGGACACCCGCTCAGAGGCGGTGCTACCCTTCAAAGCGCGGGGGCGCGTGTTGGGGGGGATGAGCGCGCAGAGCAGCCAGGTGGACGCCTTCGATGCGGACACGCTGAACGCCTTGAGCATCATCGCCGATCAGGTGGCGGTGGGCTTCGATAACCTGCGCCTGTTGCGCGAGAGCCGGCAGGCATTGGAGGCCGAGCGCCGGGCCTACGGCGAAATCAGCCGGGCGGCGTGGCTGGATATGCTGCGCGCCGGGCTGACGCCGGGCTATCGCTACGTGGATGACCGCGTCGAGCCGATTGGCGACGTGTGGCAGCCGGAGATGGAAGCCGCGCTGCAACAGGGGCGCGCCATCATCAGCGAGCAGGCGGCGGAGGACGCGCCCGCCGCGACCTTCGCCATCCCGATCCAGGTGCGCGGGCAGACCATCGGCGTCCTCGATGTGCGGCGGCCCGTGGAAGCCGGGCGCTGGAGCGATGCCGAGGTCACGCTGCTGGAGACACTCGCCGCGCAGTTGGAAGTCGCGCTCGAAGGCGCGCGGCTGTACCAGGACACGCAGCGCCGCGCGGCCCGCGAGCAGGTGGCGGGCGAGATCACCGGGCGCATCCGCGAAACGTTGGATATGGAGCAGGTATTGCAAATTGCAGTGTGTGAGATTGGCAGTTCCCTGGGCGTCGAAGCGGAAGTGTGGTTAGGGATGCGGAAGGAGGAGTGATGTCAAGCAAGCGACGAGG
>SLSP01000134.1 GCA_007130345.1 Thermoflexales bacterium | reverse complement strand
GAATATACCAAAGCCCCGCAATTAAGGGACACCCAGGTGCTTATAGACCGCAATTCCCCGATTCCAATCTATTTTCAACTGTCGAGGCATTTCAGACAATTGATCGAAATGGGCGAACTTCACCCAGGAGATCGGCTGCCCACTGAGGCAGAATTGTGTGAACAGCATCGCATCAGCCGCGCTCCGGTACGCCGCGCCCTCACCGATTTGGCCCGTGAAGGCTATGTCTACCGTCGTCCCGGCCAGGGCACATTCGTGGCAGAAGCACTCCCCCATTTTCCCCTGCATACCCCCCTTCAGTTGCTCACGTATTATGACATCCGCTGGTTTGAGACGATGGAGCAAGCGGTCTATCAATGGAACGCGCACTATCCTGAGCAGAAAGTCAAACTGGAATCGACGTTGTGTTCGCGCGCGGAATTCCATCAGGTGCTCCAGCGTGCCGTGGCGCGGGGCAACGCGCCGGACATCGTGCCGCTGGATTGCGTGTGGATTACCGATTACGCCTCAGCCGGCTACATCGCGTCCCTGGACAGCATTGATGGCGCGTGGGTGCGCGAGGTCTCGGCGGACTTAGAGCCGCTGGTGCGCCAGAGCAATATGGTAGACGGGCAGCTTTACGGTCTCCCGGTACAGGTGGATGTCACCGGGTTGTGGTATCGTCGAGATTGGTTCGCGGCTGAGGGGCTGGAGCCTCCCGCGACTTGGGAAGATTGGCTCCAGCTTATCGACTATTTCGCGCGACCGGAGGTCAAAGGCCGTTTAGGCCACAAGTACTCGGTCGCGTTTCCGTTGAGTACCAGCGTGGGCGAGGCCACCGTCAACAACCTGCTCCCCTTTATCTGGATGGCCGGAGCCGAAGCCCCGGTGGATGGCACGCTGATTCGCCTCGACGATCCGTATGTACATCAGGCCTTGCGCTTTTTGCAGAGCATCACGCTGGAGCGGCGGGCCTATCTCCCCCCGCAGATGGATACCTTTCGCTGGTGGGAGTTTACCAGCCTCCTGACGCATGGCGAGGTGCCGATGATTTTGGGCGGCACCTACGAATGGCCGCGCATCCAGGAGGAAACGGAGTGGGATAGCGAGACGATGACCCACGAGCATTTGGGATTCGCGCCGCCGCCCCGCCCCACCATAGAAGTATCTCCGGCGTGCTCGTTAGGGGGCACCAGTTGGGCCATTATGTCGCAGTCTAAGAACCGCGAGTTAGCACTGGAAATCCTCAAGTTGTCCGCGTCGGTAGAGCTTTCGCAGAACTTCTGCCAGATGAATATGCAGATTTCCCCCTATCGCGCGGTCAATGCGCGGTTTGCGCAGCCGGAACATCCCTGGATGCTCTCGTTGATTCCGCTGTTGCAATGGGCGCACTTGCGCCCGGCCATCCGGCACTATAACCACGTATCGCGCTTTATGCAGGAGATGATCGAGCAAGTTTTGTGGGAGGGCGCACCGCTGGAAGCCTTTGTCCAGCGCACAGACCAGATGTTGGCGCTGCTTATCGCCGATGCAGCTTAACCGCTGCACCCATATCACCTGATTCCCCGTTACGCGGGGTTACGCTTCAGGAACTATATCCCAAGCTATCTTGAAAAAGGAGGTGCCTATTCACAAGCCCATCAGTAGGTTAGAAAGTGTTACGAGGTTGTACCTAAAAACCCCAAATACTCTAAGGAGGAGTTTAGATGAATAAGCGACTGTTAGTGTTACTCAGTATCTTAGCCGTTCTGGCTATGGTATTCGTTGGGTGCGGCCCCACGGAAGATCCGCCGGCCCCGCAACCCACAGATGTTCCTGCGCCCCCTCCAGACGCACCCGATCCGCAGGATCCCGGGCCGCCGCCTTCAGCATTTGGCGAGGCCCCGATGTTGGCCGATATGGTCGCGGCAGGGGAATTGCCCCCCGTGGACGACCGGCTGCCTGAAGAATACAAGGTGATCCCGGTAGTGGATTCCATTGGGCAGTATGGTGGCACATGGAATGCCGTGACCTGGTGGCCCGGCGCGGGCAATATCAAGATGAAGTTCTATGATCCGCCCGTGCGCTGGATGGCCGACTTGACCGGTTACGAACCCGGCCTGTTGGTCGAAATGCCGGAGTGGACCAACGATGGCAAGACCATCACCTTCACCTTCCGCCGAGGCTTGCGCTGGTCGGACGGCGAACCCTTCACCACCGCTGACTTGCAGTTCTGGTGGGAAGACCTTGCCAAGAATGAAGATTATCGCACCTTGCAGGTACCCTGGTGGGGCCGCAACGCCGATGGTTCGCCCATCGATATGCAATTCCCCGATGACGTAACCTGGGTGCTGAACTTCGAAGAACCGCAGTACATCATGCCCTACGTATTGGCGCAGGGCTTCTGGGAGTGGGAGCCGCTGATGAAGCCGGCGCACTTCCTCCGACAATGGCACCCCGATTACGACGGGCAGCCCGGCGCGGACGGCTATTCCGAGTTAGATCAGATGGACCGCTGGTTCGAGACCCCCGGCTATCCGTGCTTGATGGCGTGGTGTCTGGAAGAATACCGGGCGGGCGAGATGTGGCGCTTCGCGCGCAACCCCTACTACTGGAAAGTGGATCCCGATGGCAACCAACTGCCGTACCTGGATTATGTCCGGGTAGAATTGGTAGAAGATGACGAAGTGCGCACGTTGCAAGCGGCCCAGGGTCGCTATGACTGCACCTTCCGTGGCGTGCAAAGCCCCACCGACATCCCCTTCTTGCTGGAAAACGCTGACGCCGGCGACTACCGCTTGGTGCCGGGCTGGATGGACGGCGCGGGCGCGTGGCCGGGCATCATGGTCAATCAGGACTACCACAGCGATCAGCAGTACGATCCGGACACGGAACCCGAAGTGGACGTTGAAATCCGCGAGTTGCTGCGCGACCAGAACTTCCGCCAGGGCCTCTCGTTGGCGATGGATCGCCAGCGCGTCCTGAACGTGGTGTGGGAAGGCATCGGCGAAATCAAGCAGTTCACCATCAGCCCGCAGTCCCCGCACTTCACCAGCTCGGAAGAGGGTATGCAGGTTTACGAGCGATGGGCCAGCTCCTACGTGGACTACGATCCCGACAGGGCGATGGAAGCCTTTGATGCGGCCGGCTTCGTGGACGCGAATGGCGACGGCTGGCGCGATCTGCCGAGCGGGGCCGAGTTCACGCTCGTCATCGACCTCAACGACTGGGGCGGAGAGCGCACCAACACCGAGTTCTTGGAAGTCTATCGCCGGAACCTGCAAGACGTGGGCGTTCGGGTGCTGATCAACAACGTCATCGGTCTCCCCGATGCCGGTATCCGGGGTAACTACGGTCTGTACATGTTGCGCACAACCCACGCCTCGGAACTGGACCTGTGGACCTACCCCGACTGGATCTTCCCGGTACGCGGTGGGGGCGAGGGTTCACGCGCCTTCCCGCAGCAGGGTCTGTACTACCAGTCTGGTGGCGAAGAAGGGTGGCAGCCGGAACCCGGCAGCCCGGCCTATCGCTTGCAGGAAATCTACCGCCGAGGCTTGGGAGAACAGGATGAGCAGACGCGCAACGAGTTGGTGTGGGAAGCTGTCGATGTGTACATCGAGCAAGGCCCCTTCATCATCGGCGCGACGGGCGATCAGCCCAAGCCGGTTGTGTGTGGCAACCACGTCAGGAACGTCTTGGAATACGGCGTGCTTGGCCCGTTGGCGCCCGGCACTCCGGGTAACTCGAACCCTGAGCAGTACTGGTTCGACAACTAATGTAAGGTTTACCTGTGGCG
>SLSP01000302.1 GCA_007130345.1 Thermoflexales bacterium | reverse complement strand
CGAACGCTTCCGCGGCGGTCTTGCCACCCCGGATGATTTTGGCAAAGCCCGGCGCGTACCTACCCACCGTGCTAAAAATCTGTATCCTTGCTTGAAATCAACCGGGGATCTCTTCTTGTCACAGGGTTAGTTTTGCGCTACTGTGAATAGAGTTTATACCGATTAAAGTCAACTGGTTCAAGAGGACTGAATTCACCGCAGATTCGCAGAGTTCGCGGAGATTTTTAGGTTTTCTCGGCGTTTTTTGCGTCTCAGCAGTGAGAAAAGAACCTCATCACTCAAATCGGTATAATGTCTAATATACCACTCGGTCACGCTATTGTCCACCCTGGAGAACGTCACCGATGCCTGACGCATGGTTGCCGAGACCGCGTTGCGTGGTATGCTTCAAGGAAACCTACGTCTCAGGAGGACAGGATGCGGAGAAACCCCTTGATTTTGGTGACAAACGATGACGGCATTAACTCTGTCGGATTGTGGGCCGCTGTAGAAGCGCTCGTGCCGTTAGGCGAAGTGCTCGTGGTGGCACCGAGCCGGCAATGGAGCGGCGCGGGGCGCTCGATGCCGCACACGGTCACAGGAGAATTTGAGCAGAGTACCCGCGACGTAGCGGGGCGCGCAATCACGGCTTATGCGGTGGATGCCTCACCCGCGCTCTGCGTCATCCACGCCATGCTGGAATTCGTGCCCCGACCGCCGGATGTGGTAGTATCGGGGATCAACTACGGCGAGAACCTGAGCACGGAGGTGACGGTTTCGGGAACTGTCGGAGCTGCGCTGGAAGCCGCCACGTTCGGAATTCCGGCCCTCGCGGTCTCGCAGGAGATGGGCCTCGAGGCGCACATGGAAGGCACGCCGGATCAGGATTACGTTCCGGCCCAGACCTTTACCCGACACTTCACCCGCCATCTGCTGGAGCGCGGCCTGCCTTATGGCGTGAACGTTCTCAACGTCAACGTGCCCAGAGGCGCCACCCAGGAGACCCCCTGGCGATTGACGCGCCTATCGCTGCAACGCTACTTCATCCCCACCACCCCCCGTCGGGACGTGGAGGATGGCCGACTTGGGTATCGCGTGATCGACGATCCCATCCAGGCCGAGCGAGATTCCGACATCTGGGGCATCTGCGTCGATGGCGTGGTCACGGTCACGCCCCTGTCGCTGGATTTGACGGCAGCGGTGGACTTCAGCACCTTTGCGGAGTATTTGCACCGCGAACCGTGACCCTTCACCGCATTTTGAATGCTTGACAGAATGGCAGTTACCCCTAAACTTAGGCTACAATGTCACAGGGCCAACTTACAGAAACGACGTGAAGAGTATGCCACGCTATAGCGAAGTTTTGCGCTTTCAAGAGGGGGGACGCAGCCAGCATCCCGCGCCAGAAGCGGCCATCACTGGGCCACCGGCAAGTGCGCCCGCCGACGCCGGAGAGATGCTCGTTGTCCTGGTGGATTTGACACCCAAGCTCCCCCATCGCAGCCGGGAAATCCGCGCCACAGCCGTCAACGCCTACTGGCAGGCCACAGGCAGCGTTGTGGGGCGGCTGCGCCGTGCCCTAGCCGAAGCCAACCGGCATCTGGTTCACGTCAACGCCAACGCGGCGCCAGGAACCAAATGCTCCGGCAGCATCAGTTGTCTCGTGTTTATGGAAGATGAGCTTTTCCTGGGACAAATCGGCGCGGCCTACACCTATCTCTGGAACCTCGATAATTCGTTAGAACTGTTCCCCAAGCGCAACCGGCTGCTTATTCCCCTGGGCGGATCGCTACCCCCGGTCATCCATATCAGCTACACGCAACTGATCCCCGGCAATACCCTGCTTCTGGCGACGACGTGGGCCGCCGAGGCCCAGGCCCGCGAGCGCTGGCAGGAGATTCTGGCCCACGATACCCCGGAAGCCGTCACGCAGCGCATCGCGGAGGTGATGGCGACGAGTCAGACATCGGGCAGCTTCGTGCTGATTCAGGAGGGGATCGCCGGCCCGGCGGTTCCCTCGACGCGCCGCCGCAGACTGCTGCCGCAGCGTGCGCCCGCGCCACACGTATCCATCCCCGATGCACCAGCGGAGCCGGCGGACGCGCCTCCGCTTCCCATCCCACCGCCGCAAGACCTGCCGCCCATCACCGAACCCGCGCCCTCCCGCGAGCTTCCCGCCTTCTTTGCCCGCCGCGACCGACAACGCGCGGAGGAGGAGTCGTCACAGGACGCCGCGTCCCCCGACCTCGACGCCGCTCATCCCAGATGGCGCATCCCGCATATCCCCATAAAGCGGTGGACGCGCCACATGGCATCGGCGTGGCGCGCGGCGCGCAGCGAGGGCCAACCTCCCAGAGCGCAACAAGACGAAAAGTCTCGCGTGCGTCAGGCATTGCACACGCTGCTGCCGGGACAACTCCCAGGGATGGCCGGCCCGCAGCTCAAAGAGCCGCCCCACGAGCGCGCGTCCATTATGAGCGGGTTGACCCTGGGCCTGGGCGTGCTCATCTTCTTCATCACGCTCTCGATGGCGCTCCAATACGGCGGCGCGCAACGCGCCGGGATGATCCTGGCTCAAACTGAAGAAGCTCTGACGCTGGCCTACAGCAGCCAGAAGGTAGAGGATTGGCAGCGCGTGCTGGCCCTGTCCAAAAGAGTCCTGTCACTGGATGGACACAATGAAGCGGCGCAAGCCCTCCACGAAGAGGCGCAACAAGCCATCGACGCGCTGGAAAACGCCGCCGTCCTCAAGGCCCATCTGCTGCTGGAATTGGGCGTGGCCCCCACGCCCCGGCGGTTGGTGGCGGCCAACAACTGGCTCTATATTCTCAACACCGCCACCGATGAGGTCATCGAGTTAACCCTCAATCCCGATGGAATTTCCATGCTGTCGGAAACCCCCACGCCCATTTTGCGCCGGGGGCAAAGCTTCAACAACGTCGTGGTAGAGCGACTCACCGATTTAGCCTGGGTGAAACCTGGAGGGACGTACCCAGATGGCGCGCTCTTCGTCTATGAGGAAGGCGGGGTCATTTACATCTATGAGCCGGCCCTGGGGCCAGGCAACATTATGCCGCAGAGGTTACGGGGTAACTTACAGGGTGGCGTCTCACTGATAGAGACCTTCGGCCAGAGGCTGTATCTCATCCAGCGCCAAGACGATCAAATCCTGACCTACGATCCTGTGAATGGGGTCTACGACACCGGGCGGAATTACTTTGCAGACCAGACCGCGCCGCAGCTTTCCAGAGTGTTGGATTTTGGCATTGATGGCCGCGTCTATCTGCTGATGGGAAGTGGCGATATCGTGGCCTACTTCTTGGGCACGGTAGACCCGTCCTTTGAAGTCCACGACCTGCCCGACCCCAACTTCAATCCCATTGTGATGGCGATGGATCCAGACCCCGAACGCGGGATGATTTACCTGGGCGACACCGACCGAGAACGCATTCTCGTGCTCAATAAGCACGGTAGATTCCGGCACCAATTCCGCTTGCCGACGAAAGACCTGCAACAACTTGAAGCCTTAGCCGTCGGCGACTCACCGCACATTCTGTACCTCATCGCGGCAAATCGGCTCTACGCGGCAGAGATTCCTGACTTTGTGACAGTACCGTAAGCCGTTCCTCAAGATAAGCAAGCCCCAAGCCCCCGTCTCCGGGGGCTTGGGGCTTTTTTTGGCATAGCGCAAAACGTAACCTGGTTACTGTCACAGAGTCTTCGCCATGCATTACACCTGGCTCCAAGGGGATTGCCAAATCCCCGCCTAACCGCCGGATTT
>SLSP01000334.1 GCA_007130345.1 Thermoflexales bacterium | reverse complement strand
TAGCGGTGAGGACGCCTAACTGTTCAAGTGTAATCAGCGCAATTTCCAGGGATAGTTCGGCTATTTTGAGGGCCAGGGCCTCTTTATCAAGTTCATCGGGGCTCCACCCTTCATTCTTCTCCATCGTCGCTATTACCTGAAGTTTTTGGATCTCTAGCATCTGCCCCACTTGGTATTCGGTGATGACCCCGAGGATTGCCTGAACCGCGTCGGTTATTGGTTTGACATTTTTATCAAACATATCCGTCATCTTCTGAGCGTCGGTCTTGCCGGTTGGTGCCGGGAGCGGAGTTCCGCCTCGCTGCACCAAACTTGTACTGCCCTGGCCTACGGAAAGATAAAACAGTTTAGCCAGCAGCGCGCGCCCGGCAATCTGATTGGCGGTCTCTTCGGCAAACAGCGGATCGTTGCGGAAAATTTCCTGGAAGGGGGCGTCCAACTCGTCCCAGTACTCGTCGAGGGGCACCGAGTCCCAAACGCCCGCGCCCAGGTAACGATAGGGGGCCCAGTTGAGCGACGCCATCACATCTTGAGGCACTTGTTCAGGGGGAAGCGCCACGCTCAGGGTATTGCCGGCCGGGACGAGGACACCTTGCACGCCTTCTGGCAAGCCCGTGATGCGGTAGCGTTCCTCGCGGGCGAACATCAATGTCACCGTCGTGTCAATAGGGACATTGGCTGCGCTGCGGCCGGTTAAGGTATGGGTCGGCGTAACCGCCGGCGTGTAACCGTCAAACGCACTCAGGATGGCCTTGGTGTGAGTCATCGGAATGACTCCGACATGCACCAGGCTCGGCAAGGTGTAGGTATGCACGGTCAGCGCGTCTTGTGGGATGCCCCAGCGCTCCTGCTCTGGCACATCCAGATTGCCGGCGCTATCGAAGCGGCGCTGGATTTCCGCAATGGGGAAGTCGCGTTGCCCGTCCTCATTGACGCGCCCCGCCAAGAAGCTGCTATCGAGGCCCTGCACCAGCGACCAGAGGTTATCCTCGTAGGGCAGCGCGCCATTCGCGTAGCGCGATGGGGCCTCGTGGATGATCGCCACGTCCATGCCGTGATCCTCGCGCACGGACATGCCGGTGAGGTACCAGTCCTCGTAATAGGTATGCACCACGCCTAATTGCTCCACCCAATTTTCCGTGCCGTGACACCACAGATCAACCGCGTTGTCATCCTCTTTCCTGACCGTCTCCCCCGGTTTTTCGGGATGGGGGAAGGTGTCGGTCATGGCGGCAAGGTTGCAAGTGTCATTCAGCATTTGAATCGCCCAGGCCAGGCGGACTTGATGTACCATCCCAAAATCGTCGCTGGTGGGCCGGTAGAGCATCTGCCCGATAAAGGCCACCGGGCTGTCGCCCACCGGATCATGCACCACGCTCAGGGGAACGTACACGACCAATACCCCGGTTATATCTTTGACCCGGACGGACAGGCCGAGCATTGCCAGTTCATCCTTGTCCAGCCACCCATCCAGCCAGGCATTGAGGCGTAGGGTGTCGCTGTAAATGTCGCCGGTCGGGGATGGCAGCGCGGGGCGCTGCGCGGGCGCGTCCGCCCTGACGGGGAGGTTGCCGTAATGCCCTTCCTTGTAGGGAATTTGGATTTCCAGCATGGGGATCAGCTTGAGGTCGCCATTGGCGTCTTTGCCGCTGGTCCCTAGCGTGGTGGTAAAGACGCGCTGGATCTGCCCGGAGCGGTCGCCGGCCGGCCAGTCCAACACGTTGAAGGCGTACCAGAGTTGCTGCGGGTTGTGCGGGCGCAGTTGGAGGTCTACGAACAACGGCATACCCACAGTATATTGGTCAAGCTGCAAGTTCAATATACCATCGGGCAGGGGCTTAATCGTGCCATCAGGGTTGCGCCCGCCGCCCACCGCGACGGTGGGAGAAAGGTCAACGCTATCCGGGACGCCGTCGCCGTCATCGTCATAATCCCACACATCGGGCGTCCCGTCGCCGTCGGTATCCACGCAGACCATCTCGCCCCGAGGGCCGGAGGTACATTGCACGCCATCAAGGCGGCCATCGCGGTTGGTGTCCATCGCGAGCGGGTCGGTATACCAAACGCGCCCGTTGTCGTCGGTGTAGCCGCGCACTTCCTGCCAATCGGTCAACCCGTCGCCGTCGGTATCGACGCGCAGCGGATCGGTACCGAGCAGCAATTCGATGTGATCAGGCAGGCCATCGCCGTCGGTGTCAGCGCCGGGAGGCATCAACGGATCGAAGATTGTTCCTGATTCGGAGGTGCGCAGCGCTGGCACAGTCCCATCGGGCGCGGTGTGAAACAGATGTAGTTGCGATAATACGTTGCGGTGTGGCGTGAAGGTGCGATGGCGCAGGAGCGCGCGCGCGCGACGGCTCGGCGATTCGTGGGGCGAGGTGGTGGGCTGCTGCAAAATTTCGCGGATTCTGCGCTCGGCGTCACGCTCGGTCTGCGCCTCTTCCTCTTTCAGAGCTTGCACCTCCTGCTCTTGCATCAGCGCGTAGACCTTGTGGCTCTGCAACTGCGGGGTTACGATCATGGAGCTGAGGACGGTGATGACGACCGTGGCGTAGACCAGGCGCGAGCGGCGATTCCAGATCAGCCACAGCCAGAGGCCGAGGCCCACGCTGCCCAGGACGGTCGCCACCACCAAGTTGCGCAGTTCGCGTAGCACGCGGCGGGCCGGGAAGATCAGCCAACCGCCTACAGGCTCTGCGTAGGGATCGGTGTATGTGAAGTCGCTGGTCATTTGCACCTCAAACCATTCCATTGCGCCGCGCTCTGGGGGGAAGTGCAGGTGGACGATCTGGCGCAACGGGCGGCCATCGGCGTTGATCCACAACTCACCCGATCCTTGCATCTTCACATACTGCCGCGCCGTATCCATCGCTACGCCGACGGGCCAACGGCCCTCGCGCTCCAGCCGCGTCTGTACCTGATCGCGCATAATCTCGGCGAAGCGCACGCCATCCACCGCGAAGGCAAAGCGCGTATACTCGCGGGTATACAAGCCTACAGTCACGCTCTCCGTGCCTAGCTCTTCGATATTGCGAGCCGCCGCGAGGTACAGCAACGGGTCGTTGCCCGGCGCGAAGATGTTGGTGAAGGCGCTGCCACCGTGCGCGGTCAAGTCTTCCCAGTTCGTGGATCCGGGGCCGCGCCCATACGCGCGCCCACCCTCGATTTTGATTTCGAGCGCGCTGTCGGCATCTCCCACACGCCCGCCCTGTTGCCACAGCTGCAAGCGCAACAATTCTTGCGGGCGATTGACCTCGCCTTCCATGTACATGCGCGTCTCTTGACTGCTCAACCCGGCATTTTCCAGGCGCAACGTGGGATGCACGGTCTGGATGATGGTGGATGTGTAGCGATAGCCATCCTGATTCAGCGCGCGCTCCCAGGCGTTCTGTACCTGTTGACGGGGAGAAAGCGGCATCGAGACAAGAGGCGCAGGCCAGATTAACAGAGACAGCGCGCCTAGACAGATAAGACATATCAGCAACCGGGACACAGATTTGGATTTCATCGGGTATCTCCTTGAGCCTGATCTATTTGAGATAGACGGGATTTAACGTACTACTTATTGCGTGAATTATGCCGTATGGATTATGAGGAGTCTTTAGGATTTTGTTGGGTTAAGATCTAGCCACCTATCACTTTCGTTTTTGAAGGCATCAAAAGATCAGCAGAAGCTACGTCATTTCGAGCGGAATGGAGCGTAGCGGAATGAAGTCGAGAAATCTCGCCTTTTTCGTGCCGTAATCTCGAATTATCGCTAGAGATTCCTCGACT
>SLSP01000166.1 GCA_007130345.1 Thermoflexales bacterium | reverse complement strand
GTTGGCGGCCCTCACCACCTTAGTCCACAACAACGAATATACCCAATGGTTTCGCTCACGCTCTATCCGTTTTGCATTCGCTGCTTGAGTTGTCGGGATGTGCCCTATTGCACAGGTTGTGATGTTTCACGTTTGACGGCAGCACTATGTCACGCAGTCCTATTGAGGAGGGATGATGGAACGTAAAAACCTGCTGAAATTGGCCGGGATCGGGGGCGTGTTGGTCTTGATCGCGGTGGCGTTGTGGGTGGTGTTGGGTGAAGGTCTCGTATCCCCGGCCCCGCTGCTCACGCCCACCCCGCGTCCGCCGCTGCCCGATATCGAAGTATCACTGCCGCCCACGCTGGACGAACTGGCCGATCAGTACCCGGACATCGCGCCCATTCTCAGGGACCCGGAACTGGCTACGGTCTACAAGGAATTCCTGATCGCATATCAGGAGGGCGGGGTAGAAGCCGCGATGGACTTGGCGGTGACGCGCGGGTTGCTCACGCCGGACGGCGCGAGCGTGCGCGTGACCCTGGTGCTCGACACGGACGATTCGGCTTTGCTGGTACAGGAGCTAGAGGCGCTGGGGCTGCATGTGGCGAGCGCTTACCGCGACCGCGTGAACGTCGCGGTGCCGGTGGCCCTGATCGAAGCGCAGTTGCAGAGTGACCAGCCGGGGGCCATCTTCTCCCATCTGACGCAGTTGGATCACGTCATCGCCGTGCGCCTGCCGACCGAGACCATTCCCCATCAGCGGATCATTGAAGGCGAGGGCGTCGCGATTATCAATGCAGATATTTGGCATCAGGCCGGAGTGACCGGCGAGGGGCTGCGGATCGGCGTGCTCGACCTGGGCTTCGCGGGACATGAAGACCTTCTGGGGACGGATCTGCCGTCCAGCGTGGTGCTGGAGACCTTCGGATGGTATGATCAAGACGAAGTCCACGGCACCGCGTGCGCCGAAATCGTCTACGAGGTCGCTCCGGGAGCCGACCTCGTTTTTGCATGGTACGATGGCTCCGAGGCCGCGATGGGTGAAGCGGTGGCGTGGCTGCTGACCCACGACGTGGACATTATCACACATTCGGCAGGCGCGCTGGTCGGCCCGCGCGACGGCAGCGGATGGAAGGCGACGTTGGTGGATGATGTGGCGGCACGGGGCATTATCTGGGTCAACTCCGCCGGCAACGAGGGGAAGAAGCATTATCGCGCCACCTTTACCGACACATCGGGCAACGGCATCCACGAGTTCGCGCCCGGAGAGGAGATGCTGGCGCTGTACAATCGCGGCAAGGTGCTGGTCTTCCTCCAATGGGAAGACGACTGGGAACGGCCTACCCGCGATTATGAACTGTATCTCGTCAATGAGCGGGGCGAGATTCTGGCTGCCTCCGAAGACGCGCAGTCGGGCGAACTGGGCCAGGAACCGTTTGAGGGCATCTTCTACCTCACCGGGGGGAACACCGTCTACGCAATGGTCACAGTCTACGACAGCGACAAGGACGTTGTCTTCGACATCTTCACCGGGCCGGGCGTCTCGTTGGACTACGTGGTGCCGGAGTACAGCCTGACCACGCCCTCCGATGCGGTGGGGTCGCTGACGGTGGGGGCCGTTAACTGGTGGGATGATCGCCTGGCGGGATATAGCTCGCAAGGCCCGACATCAGATGGGCGACTGAAGCCGGAAATCTCCGCGCCGGCCGGGGTCTCCGGACATTCCTATGGCATCAGCGGCTTTGATGGCACCTCGGCATCAACGCCGCATGTGGCGGCTGCGGCGGCTCTAGTCTGGGAGGCCAACCCGCACTTCTCGCGCCAGGAGGTGATCGATTTCCTGCTGGCCGAGGCCGTCGTCGATTTGGGGCCGCCCGGGCCGGACACGGGCTACGGATACGGACGCCTGTCCCTGCCGGAGCACGTCGAGGTGGTGCCGCCCCCGCCGCCCGAAGCGCCCACGCCCGAAAGTCCCGGCCCCACGCCGACCCCGGCCCCGTTGCCCACCCCCACGCCCGTGAGCTACGTCACGCCGGAACCGGTGGGCAGAGGCGGGCCGCAACAGGTCGATGATCTGCTCTCACTGACCCTGATCGGCTTGCTGGTGATTGGGCTAGGATGTGGAGGCGCGGGCCTGTTGGGCGTCAGTGGGCTAGTCCTGGTCGTGGGGATGGCCCGCCGGGGCCGCCGCCGGACGGCCTTGGATGCGCGGCCCGCGCCACCGGGGCCTCCTCCGCCTCCCGCGCGTCACGGGGCGTATGATCCCCGGCCTGCTCCGCCGCCATCCGGCGACCGGCCCGCGCCTGTGGTGCTGAAATGTCCCGCGTGTAGCGCGACGCTGCGCCGTTCCGATGCGCAGTTCTGCGTGGCGTGCGGGCACTCGCTGCACGATGCCCCGCCGCGTCGGGCGTCTCGATGTCGGCACTGCGGCGCTGATCTGCGGGAAGGCGCGCGCTTTTGCAGTCGATGTGGTCATGCTGTGGATTAGGTGTGTGCCGGCGGCGCACGCGCTCACTCAAGCTCAAAAAGCCCCGCGCAAGCGGGGCTTGACGTTGCACGGTTTAGCCGTCCCCAGGGATGGGGGCTTCGAGCGTACACATGGAGGCATTTGTGCATCTCTTTGAGGTAGTCTTGCCGGTTTTTCTTATCGCCGGGGTCGCCGCGTTGAGTCAGCGTTGGCTCAAGCTCGACCCGCGCGCGCTCTCTAGGGCCACGTTCTATGTCTTCATCCCGGCATTGATCTTCGACGCGCTGGCCGATGCGGATTTGGGGCGCAGTCAGGTCGGCCCGATGACCGTGGCGCTGCTCATCGTCACGTTGCTGCTGTTGGGCCTGGGATGGGCGGTTGCGCGAGCACTCCGGCTCACCGCTCAGAGGCGCGGCGCATTCTTGTCGGCGGTGGTGATGGCTAACGTGGGCAACTACGGCCTTCCCGTAGTCCAGATGGCGTTTGGGACCGCCGGATTGGTGCCGGCGGCCATCTACCTGATGCTGTTCAATATGCTGTTGATACCGTTGGGCATTTACCTGGCGGCTCAGGGCAAGACCTCGGTGACGGGCGCGTTGCGGCACGTCATCACCGTCCCGGCCCTGTATGCGGCGGCCCTGGGCGTGGCCTTCAGCCTGGGGCGCTGGTCGCTGCCTGTGCCGGTGATGGTGGCCGTGAGGATGCTGGCGCAAGCGACCAATCCCGTCTTCTTGCTGATCCTGGGGGTGCAGTTGCAAGGCGCGGTCACATCTTCGTGGGACAAGCGGATGCTCCCGGCTTTGGCAAGCCTGGTGGCGCTGCGGTTGCTGGTATCCCCCGGATTGGCCTGGGGCGTGGGCGGATGGGTGGGCCTGCACGGGCTGACATTCGACGTCTTCGTGCTCGACAACGCCTTTCCCACGGCGGTACTGGTTGGCATCTTCGCCACCGAGTACGACGCCGATCCGGAATTTGCCACGTTGTGCATCTTCGTCACCACCATCGTCAGCCTGCTGACCGTGCCGTTGGTGTTGGGGCGGATTGTGGGGTAAGCTCTGACTTCCCAGAGCCAAGCGCTTAAACAGAAAGTGTTGGTGGTGAAAAGTCGCTAGGAGGTTTGTAACTTTGGAAAAGCCCGCAAGTGTGGTATCATTTGCCGTGTAGCGTTTAATCCGTAGGACTCTCCTGAAAAATCAAACCATCACCAAGAGGCAGAGGACACTGAGTAACATTCCGTGCTTTCTGTCGTCTGGTGGCAAAAAAACGAGTTCAGGGGAGCCATTATCTAGCTAAATCACAAGGAGAATTTAGGTATGAAAAACATCACAGTAGTTGGCGTCGGATACGTCGG
>SLSP01000524.1 GCA_007130345.1 Thermoflexales bacterium | reverse complement strand
TTACTCCATTTAGTTTGCCAAACACTGTTTCCCACAGCTTTTGTGCTTGTTTTCAAGGTCGTAGCATTCGAAAGTGTGGATCTCTAGGATTTCGCCGGATAAATCGAGGTTTTCCCCACTGGGCGTTACCCTGAGCGTAGTCGAAGGGTCTCTGTCCCCACCGCAAAGATTCCTCAACTACGCTCGGAATGACGCCTCGCCATCGTCCGGCGAAATCCCAAAGAGCCGAAAGTGTAAAGGAGTTTTTGCCCCCTACGAAGCCGAAATGAACCATGCCAAAAAATCGGATTTTTAGGGTTCTTTCAGTAGAGGCAATCTTCCCCCTTCACAGACATGCCCCAAGAGACTCTTGGGGCATTTGTGCTATGGGGGGATTCCCGCTGGTCACTTTGCGGCGAAACGTCAAACGTCCCCGCTCGCGCCCCGCGTTGACTTCTCACGTAGCTGCTATTATACTCTAGCTATCGAACACTTTCACGAGGCCCTAACACCCTGGGGAGGACACACTATGCTCGTCAAAATCAAATTGTTAGCAACATTACAACGCTATAAACCCGAAGTTCCTGCCGGCGAGATGTTCGACGTGGACTTGCCGGACAACGCCACCGTCGGCGATCTGGTAGACCACCTGGGCATCCGCGAAAACGAGGTCAAAATCGTCTACGTGAATGGCCGCGCCCGCGCCGCCGTCTACCGCCTCAGTGATGGGGACGAGGTGGGCATCTTCCCGCCGGTGGGCGGGGGGTAGCCGCCGTGACGCGCCGCGTCGAGACCACCTTCGCCACGCGCTACGCCGAGACCGACGCAATGGGCGTCGTGCATCACAGCGTTTACCTGGTGTGGTACGAGGAGGGGCGCAGCGCGTGGTTCCGCGACCGGGTGAGCGATGCGTGCGGCTATGCCCTCTTCGCGGCGGAGGGCCTGAACTTCGCCGTAACAGAAGCGCGGTCGCGCTATGTGGCCCCCGCCCGCTATGGCGATCTCGTCACCGTGTGCGCCTGGCCGGAAGCGATCCGCAGCCGGGGCTTCACGATGGCCTACGAGGTGCGCAATGCCACCACCGGCGCGCTGCTCAATGCAGGGCAGACCACGCATCATGGCGTCAACCGCGAGGGCGCGGTCGTCTGCGTGCCGAATCGCTGGGTCGCCCGCCTATGGCCGGAGATGACGTGATGCCGCTATTAGTAGCCCTCGTGGGGCTGATAGTGGGCGTGCTGACCACGCATCTGGCCGAAGCGCTGATGACGCGCCGCCCGCTCTCGCGGCCCCGGTGCGCGTACTGCACCGCGCCATCCCCGCCGGATCAGTGGAGCACGGCCTTCGCCGTCGTCGCGGGCCAATGGCAATGTCACGCTTGCGGCGCGGGCCTGCGATGGCCGCGTCTGGCTGGCGAGCTTTTCGTCGCCGTGACCTGGGGCCTGTTTGTGGCGATCTACGGGTTGCACCCGCGCGTCATCTACGCGCTGCTGACCATGCTCCCCCTGGCGATGATTATGGTCACGGATTTGGAAACCCGCACCATCCCCAACCGCATCATCCTGCCGGCCATCGGCGTGATGGCGATAGCCGGCGCGCTCTGGGGGCCGGCGATGCCCGCGATCGGGCGCGAGCGGTGGTGGATCGCGCTGGCCGGGGGCCTCATCGGCTTTGTGATCCTCCAGGTCTTGGTCTACGTCGGCACCACGCTGCTCGGAGATGGTGCCCTCGGCGAAGGCGACATCACCCTGGCGACCTATGTGGGGCTGGTGGTGGGCTTCCCGTGGATTTTGGAGGCGCTGGTGCTCACGTTCCTCTTCGGCGGCGTAGGTGCCACGCTGGTCTTGCTCACCCGGCGAGGCGGATGGCGCACCGCTATCCCCTACGGCCCCTTCATCATCCTGGGCTGCGCGGTAACGCAGCTCTGGGGCCTGGCAATTGTGACGTGGTACTTTAACCTATAATGAGGTGACTATGAACGCTGCATTACGAAACCCGCATCTGCCCGGCGAGACCTTCTTCCTGGAAGGGGGGCCGGTGGGCGTGCTGTTGTGTCACGGCTACACAGCGACCACAGCCGAAGTACGTCTGCTCGGCGATTATCTGCACGCGCGCGGTTACACCGTCTCCGCGCCGCTATTGCCGGGACACGGCACCACGCCGCAGGAGATGAACCGCTGCCATTGGCAGGATTGGGCGGACGCGCTGGAATCCGCCTATACAGCCTTGGCCGCGCGCTGCGACAAGGTCTTCGCCGGCGGCGAGTCGATGGGCGGGCTGCTCACGCTCAACCTGGCAAGCCGTCACCCAGAGGTGCTCGGCGTGATGGTCTACGCAGCCGCGCTCAAGCTCCCCTCGGCGACGGACGAACTGGCGATCAAGCTGCTCCACTGGCTGATGCCGCTAGGCACGCAAAAAGGTGACGACGACTCCGCTGCCGGGCCACGCTGGCAGGGCTACCCTTGCAATCCGCTACCGGCGGCTCGGCAGATGCTCAAGCTGCAAGAGGTGGTCACAGCGCGGCTGCACAAAGTCGCGCAACCGATTTTGATCACCCAGGGGCGGTTGGATACGGCGGTAGCTGCCGAGGCCCCGGAGATGATCGCGGCCGGCGTCAGTTCCGAAGACAAGACCATCCGCTGGTTCGAGGAATCCACGCACTGCGTGCTGCTGGATCAAGAGTGGGAAGCCGTCGCGGCGCTGTCGCTGGACTTCATCGAGCGGGTATTGGCCGCGCCCTCGGCGTGAACGCCGCGAGGAAAAGACGGGGAAAAGCGAACCGGGCCTCTTTTCAGAGGCCCGGTTTTTTGGCGGAGAGGGTGGGATTCGAACCCACGGAGCCTTTCGGCTCACGCGCTCTCCAGGCGCGCGCATTAGGCCGGACTATGCAACCTCTCCACACTTGGGGATTATAACACAAGCGGCTGATCTGACAAGCCGCCGCCGTACTCACTACCGGATACTTTTTGTAAGTTCAACAACTTTGACACAGAGAATCAACACAAAGATACTCAGATACGCTCAAGGTGACATCCAGTGGGGGAAAACTTCGATTTATCCGGCAAAATCCTGCGGACCCAAAGCTTCTTTGCAGTCATTCAATTTATGCACTGACAATCTCAATGATCTTAGTTACGACTTCTTGTATCTTTTTCGTGGACAAAACACCAGCGCGGTACAGGATAATTTTCCCTTCAGCGGTGAAGAGACGGTTGGGGCGAATGTTACTGGATTGGCGCAATCCACCGCTTGTAAAATCGGGGGATCGCACAGGAATGGCATAATCGTCGGTTATAGTCTTGCTGGTTATCTGGCACAACACAACATCATTTCCAGTAAGGACAGCAACTACTACCGCCGGACGCTTCTTGGTGGTACTCAAATCTGAAAACGGAAACGGTACAACAACAACGTCGCCCTTTACAAATCTGCCCATGCTTCATCCTCTTCAGGACGTTCCCAATCGCGTTGCAGCACGGATTCAGAAGCTAACATCGTGTGGAAAGCGTCAGAAACCCACTTGTGACGCTGTTCTGCTTCGCGGTCTAACAAGTAAGAGATAAAATCATACACTACGACGAGTTTATCGGTAGGTAATTTTTGCAGTCTTTCCGTAATCTGCGGAATCATTGCGGTTTCCATAGCTTGCTCCTTCCATAGCTTGGTGCTTCAAGTGCAAAACCGCCCGACGTGTGAGGTCGGGCGGTCGGTGGTAATGGCGAAAGAAAATCACGCGGCGGCGGGAGAGGGTTTCAAAACTGGCTCGCTCTCCTTGCCCGGATTGCGCGGTTCTTTTCTGCGTTGCGGCGGCAGCGATTGCCCTTCTACCACAGCAATAAACTCTTTAGCCGAGAGGCTCTCCCGCACTAAGAGGGTATCCGCCACGTTATCGAGCATCGCGCGCTGCTCGGTCAGAATTTTGCGCGCGCGATCATAAGCCTCCATAACAAACCGCAACACTTCGTGATCGATGGTCTCAGCCATCGCCTCGCTATAGTCGCGCTGCTCACCGATCTCCTTGCCCAAGAAGACCAGCTCTTCCTTGCGTCCGTAGACCAGCGGGCCGAGCTTTTCACTCATCCCGTAGCGCGTGACCATTGCGCGGGCCAATTGCGTGACCTTGCGGAGATCGTCAGCCGCGCCGGTGCTGATTTCGCTGAAGACCAACTCTTCAGCCGCGCGCCCACCGAGCATCGAGACCATCTCATCTTCCATCTTGCTGCGCTGCATAATGTAGCGATCCTTCTCCGGCAACGTGATGGTGTATCCCCCGGCCATCCCCCTGGCAATGATCGAGACTTTGCGCACGGGATCACACTTGGGCAAGTAATGGGAAAGCACCGCGTGCCCGGCCTCGTGATAGGCGAAGACGCGCCGCTCGTCCTCGGAGATGACGCGGCTGCGCCGTTCCGGCCCGGCGATGACGCGCTCGATAGCTTCCTGGAAGTCATACATCTCGATTCTGCGCTTGTTGCGCCGTGCCGCCAGAATTGCAGCCTCGTTCACCACATTTTCGATGTCGGCACCCACAAAGCCCGGCGTGGATTGCGCCAACTCGCTGAGTTCCACATTGGAGGCAACAGGCTTGCCCCGCGCGTGGACGCGGAAGATGGCTTCGCGCCCCTGAATGTCCGGCTGATCCAGCGTGATGCGCCGGTCGAAGCGGCCAGGGCGCAGAAGGGCTGGGTCGAGGATGTCGGGCCGGTTGGTGGCCGCCACGATGATCACGTTGGTGTCCGTGTCGAAGCCGTCCATTTCCACGAGAATCTGATTGAGCGTCTGCTCACGCTCATCGTGGGACCCGCCCAGGCCGGCGCCGCGATAGCGACCCACGGCATCGACCTCATCGACGAAGACAATGCACGGGCTGTGGCGCTTGGCCTGCTCGAACAGATCGCGCACGCGGCTGGCCCCCACCCCCACGAACATCTCCACAAACTCCGAACCGGAGATGCTAAAGAAGGGTACGCCAGCCTCACCGGCCACGGCCTTCGCCAACAGGGTCTTCCCCGTGCCCGGCGCGCCGACCAGTAGCACGCCTTTGGGGATGCGCGCCCCCAGGTTGATGAACTTCTGCGGCTCTTGGAGGAATTCGACCACTTCCTTAAGCTCTTCCTTCGATTCGTCGATACCGGCCACGTCCTCAAAAGTGACGGTGGGCCGGTCGCCGGAGAACATCCGCGCGCGGCTCTTGCCAAAGGAAAGGGCCTGGTTGTTGGCCCCCTGGAACTGACGGATGAAGAAGTAAAAGAGCAAAGCCACCACGACCATCCCAACCAGCGTAATCGCCACATTGATCAGCGTGCCCCAATCGGTGGGTTCATCGAAGTCGATAGCAATGTTGCGCAACATCGCCTCTTCGACACCCAACGCCTGCAACTGCTCGACCAGAGACGTCTCGCTTCCCTTACGCGAGGTCACAATCCGCACCTCGCCGTTCTCTTCCGCGTATTGGACTTGCAGGTGATCCCCGCGCACCCGGATATGGGTAATGCGCCCGGCGCGGGCATCCTCGGCAATCTGGTTGAGAGAGGCATCGACACCGTTATTGCCATTGAACAGATAGCTGCCCAGCAAGAAAATCACCGCAGCTATAAGTATGAGGTAGAGAAAGTTACTGCCGTTTTGTTTAGACTGCATAGAATCTCCTTCAGACCATCAACCGGACCTGCGTCATCCGCGTGACGTATCCACGGTATAGCGATATTTTAGAAGATCATTATACCAGAAAATCATTAAAAGTTTATTAGAATCCAGCGTGGTAGACCTGTCAGGTCGCAAAAATTACGGGTAACAGATTATGACTCTATTGAAAGAACTCTATAAAATCCGATTTTTTAGAAACTTGATACTACAGATAGATTTTTCGCGTGCGAATTTTATATATGTAGTCGGTCGCGTGTGGAAAAAATAGAATGGTGGCGAACCTCACGGTTCAACCTCAATTTCTGTAATGAAGATCGTGTCGTCGAGTACCTGGGTATTGCCAGAATCGACTACCCGAAGACGCCCCTCGCTAGTGTAAAGCCCCACACGGATCTGGTAAATTCCCGGCGGCGTGTTGGCCGGGATGCGCACCTGATGCAGATCGCTGACGATTTCGCCGGGCGTCCAGGAGGTCGTTGGGCGCAGTCCGTTCATAGGCTCCTGATCGCTTTGCGCGGCGAGCGTAAACTCAGGCGTCAGAACGTGGATGAAGACCGTGTAAGACCGTTCGAAACGGGCGAGACAGCGCCAGCGCAAGGTGACGGGAATGATGCCGCCCGCCTGATACCCCAAGCGCGCCACACGCGCTTCTTCCAACATCGCCTTATTGTCCAGATTGACCTGGAGAGAGATCGGAGCGTCCATGCCACCGCTGACCGTCAGGGTGAGGGTGTCCCCGGCGCGCATCTCGGTGCCGGCGTCCGGCATCTGTTGCAAAATCAGCCCGCGATACTCCGTGCTCCATGTCTCCTCGATGTTGAGGATCAGGCCGAAGGATTCCAGGCCCTCCTGGACGGCATCGAGGTTATACCCTTCGACTTCCGGAAGGCTGAACGCGCGCCCCGCTGCCACAATCACCTGAACCGTAGTCTCAACCGGGACACGACTGCCGGGGCCGGGGGCCTGTTGCATGATCGCGCCGGGGCGCGCGTCGGTGGTCTCCTGCTCGCCCTCGATCTGCATGACAAGATTAAGACTCTCGGCGAGGCGCTGCGCATCCGGCGCGCTCAAACCGACCAGGTTAGGAACGCTGACTATCTCCCCGGCTTCGGGCGTGATCGGCACCGTCGGCGACGGATCCGCCGTTAGCGGAACGGTGTTGAGGGAATACGCGGGGATTACCCCAAAGAGCCACAAGGGGATCAGTCCAAGCACGGCGATGGCCGTCACGGCCAGCAAGCCCCACAGCAGCATATCTGGCCCCTCCGCGATGGGGACCGGCTGCGTGTCCTCTTCCACGGCGGGATCGGGGACGCGAGACGGCGGGGGCGGCGTCACATAGCTAGGAGGCGGCGGAGTGGCGCGCGTGGGGGGCGGCGTGGTGTCCTGGACGGTGGCCTGGGGGCGAGTGTGCTCCAAACCTTGCTGCATATAGCCGTCAATCGCCATCCCAAACTGATCCGCATTGCGATAGCGCCGGGAGGGTTCCTTCGACAGCACCTTGCGAATTAGCAACTCCAATCCGGGGGGGATGCGCGGGTTGAGTTGTGTGGGCGATATGGGTTCTTCGCGCAGATGCTTCATTATCAAGACATTGGGATCGGGATCGTGGAAGGGCGGCACGCCGGTCAGCATCTCGTACAAGATCACGCCTAAGCTATACACATCGGTGGCGGGCGTGGGAGGGCGGCCGGTGGCCTGCTCCGGAGAGAGGTAGTGCGGACTTCCCCAAACCACTTGCTCCAATTTTTCCGGAGCATCGGCAGTTTCCTCGTGGAAGGCGCGCGCAATCCCGAAGTCCGCTACTTTGATTTTACCTTCGGACGTTACCAGGATATTTTGAGGCTTCAGATCGCAGTGGACGATACCGGCCCGATGCGCGTGGCCGACGCCGTCGCACATCTGGCGGATGAGGTTGAGGGCCTGAGGCACCGGCAGTGGACCATCGCGGCGGATCAGATTCTTGAGGTCGGATCCTTGCACCATCTCCATTACGATGTACGGCTGTTGGTGATCATTCTCCCCCACGTCATAGATGTGGACGATGCGAGGGTGATCCAGGCGCGCGGCAGAACGGGCCTCTTGCAGGAATCGCTCACGGAAGGCCGGGGCGCTGGCATAAGGCTCTCGCAGAAACTTGACCGCCACCATACGCTCCAGCAGCAAATCCTGTCCCCGGTAGACCGTTGCCATTCCCCCGGCGCCGACCAGTTCGACGAGGCGATAGCGTTGACTGAGAATGATGGGTTCCATAACATAGCTCTCCTGGTTAGTGCCTGTATGTATTCTACCGCAATGATACAAAACTGCAATGAGGCGGGGGGGGATGCTGAACGTCAAACGTCATGTGTCAAACGTCAAAACATCACCGTCACAACCCTCATGACGTTTGACGCTTCACGTTTGACGCCCCCCTTGTCACGTTGCTGTTATGTGCTAGAATTTCTCTTTGGAGTCTATATGGGACCATTCTACTCAAGTTTGTTTTACACCCTTCTAGGGGGCGGGATTGTGTTGCTAGGCGTGGAGTCGGTTGCGCGACTGCGCCTACTCCGCAAACCTGTCACAGCCGGTTGGCTGACGTTACTGGCTGGCCTGTGGTGGTTGCTTCCCGCGCAAGGCCGCTGGATGCTCTCACTCTGGTCGCCGGGAACCATACTGGGCGGCCAAATCGTGCTGGATATGCAGCCCGCGCTCTGGTGGTGCGGGTTTGTCCTCAGCGTGATATTTGCCGGCGCAGCCTGGATCGAAGTCACGGAGCGCCGCGCGACATTGCCTCTCACCGGCCCGCTAGTGTCGGTGGCCCTGCTGGTGATGTGGATCGCCCTGTTAAGCGGATCTCTGCTGACAACGCTGGCGGCCTGGGCCGTCTTCGATCTGGTGTGGTGCGTCGCGGGCTTGATGTCCGGCGCCGATGGTGAGCGCGTGACGTTCGGTTTGACGCTGCACGGCATCGCTTCTGTGATCGTGTGGACCGTCACCTTGCTGCTGCTGCGCGGCGGGAAGAGCGGCCTGTGGTGGCTGCTCTGGCCTTCCCCGCCGATTATGACCCTGCTCCTGGTAGCAGCCCTCATCCGCGTGGGATTCTATCCCTTCCAAATCGTCTTCCCGCGCGGCGTGGGACTTACCCGCTCACTCGGCATGGTCTACTTAATGGGGCCGATCACGGGAGTATCCTTGCTCTATCGCCTCCTGCTGCTTCCGGGCACCGTCGGGATACCCTCCTGGGTACTCCTATGGGGCGTGCTGTCGCTGGTGTGGTGCGGCCTGATGGCCTGGACTAGCTCCGGGCGGCAACCGCTGGCTTGGGCGGCCCACGCGCTGCTGGTCATCATCGTGGCGGGAAGCGCGGCGCTAGGCTCGGCAGAGCTGCTGATGATGGGTACCGCGACCTGGGTAGCCGCCGGGACGCTGTTGATTTTGGCACGCGGCCAAGATCAACGCGCCGTGATGTGGTCGTGGCCCGCCTGGCTCGCCATTCTGTTACTGATCGGCGTGCCCCCCTCGCCGGTGGGGACGCTATTCGACGGGTTGAGCAGCGCGCTCCCGTGGGTACCTCGACTGCTGCTCCTGCTAGGGGCCGCCCTGGTGAACGCGATCTTTATCCTGAGCGGTTCGCAACCGGCCCTAGGTTCCGCCACGCCGCCCAAAGTCTGGCAACGGCTGAGTATGAGCATAGCCCTGGGGATGTTAGTTCTCGTGTTAGCCGGTACCGCCATCCTGAGCCGGGTCGCCCCCATCTCGATCATCGGCTTTGGTAGCTGGTTTCTGGCCGTGATGCTGGCCGGCGGCGTGGCCTATAGCCGCCGGAGCATCCACCGGGGGTTACGACACAGCTATCCGGTGATGGAATTTCTGGATATGCAATGGTTCTATCGCGCGATGTGGCGCGGCGCAGAGCACATGCTCGGCGTGCTGCGCACCTCGGCAGACATCATCGAGGGGAGCGGCGCGCTGTTGTGGTCTTTGCTCATCGTCCTCTTGATTCTCCTGGCGGCCTCCAGCCAATGAATCCCGTCATCCTGTGGTTGAACCGCCTCGCGGCCTTCGCCTCGACGCCGGCGGTGGTCGGTATTTTCCTCTCTGGAGCGGCCATCTACCTGATCGCCGAGTGGCGCATCCGCTTCCTGGCCCAAATCGCGCAATACTTCTTCATTGGGATCCTCTTCGCGCGCATCTTCGACACGCGCTTGGAACTGGCGCTACTCAAAATTATGGTCGGATGGCTGATCAGTGGCGCGTTCCTGATCAGCGCTATGAATCGAGACGAAAGCGTCCGGGGGCAAGGTTTGCAGATGCAATGGTCGTCCAACGTGCCCTTCCGCATCCTCTCGCTGCTGACGATGACCGTCGTGGCCTTGCTCGGCGCGCAGCGATACGTGCTGCCCTTTATCCCCGCCGATTTAGCCCTGGCCTGTTACTTGCTGGTGGTCTTGGCCCTGCTCTTCATCGGCACAGAAGAAGAGCACCCAGTGCTTGGCGGCGTGGGCATCCTCAACCTGCTGGCCGCCCTCGACCTGTTCTACTCGGCCCAGGATCCCGGCCTGCTCATCACCGGGATGTTGGTCATCGTCAATCTGCTGGTGGGACTGGCGATCTCGTACATCACCGTGGCGGAGGTGGCCGAATGACCTTACCCGGTTCACTGTTTGTCATCGGGCTGCCCATCGCCCTGGCCGGAGTTTTGATGCTGCTGCGCCGCTGGACGGCCTTGATGGCCTGGTCAGCGGCGGCGGCGATGAGCTTCCTGGGCGTGCTGGTAACAACCGCCACGCTCAACGTGGCCTACCCCATCGGCCCGCTGAACCTGTACCTGGGCCGCCCGTTCTATCTCCTGGGGCGCGTCCTGGTCATCGAACCGGCGGATCGCCTGCCGCTGGCCTTCATCTACTTCACGGCGGCGGGGCTGTTCGTCATCGCGTGGCGCTTATTGCCGCACTCCAACTTCTTCCCCATCGGCCTGGTGATGGTCGCGCTGCTGGGCGCCGTGCTGATGGTGCATCAAGTCGTCTACGCCGCGCTGCTGGTAGAAATGGCCGCGATTCTGGCGGTCTTCCCCCTGCACGAAAGCGGCGGACGCGCGCACGGCGGGCTGCGCTATATCGCCTACGTCACGCTGGCGCTCCCCGGCCTGATGATCACGCAATTATTGCTGGAGCTTTTCGCCATTTTCCCCGCCGATATGGGCCTGTTGCAGACATCCACCGTGCTCTTGGGCATCTCGTTCGCCATTTTGCTCGGCGCGGTGCCCTTCCAGTCGTGGCTCTCGACGGTGGCGACGGACGGCTCGCCCCCGGTGGTCACATTCCTATTCACCGTGCATCTGGGCACGGTCTGGTTTATGCTACTCGCCTACCTGCAATCCTATGCCTGGCTAGGAAGACAGCCGCTCTTTGAGCCGTTATTTACAGCGTTGGGCCTGCTGATGATGATCGTTGGCGGAGCGCTGGCCGCCTCGCAGCGGCGGATGGGCCGCCTGGTGGGCTACGCCATCCTGGTGGATAATGGCGCGATGTTCGTCGCGCTCGGCACGCGCCAGACCGCCGGCCTGGCGCTCACGTTGATGATGCTGCTGGCCCGCCCGGTGGCCCTGGGACTGATGACCATTGGGCTAGACGGCCTGCGCCAACTCGGCGGCGGTGACGATAGCGCCACCGCGATGCAGGGGATGGCTTGGTCCGCGCCCTGGCGCACCGTGGCCTTCCTGGTGGGCGGCGTGGCAATGGCCGGCTTCCCGCTTTCGCTAGGATTTGCCGCGCGCTGGGGCCTGTACCGGCTGATGGCGCGGCAAGACCTGTTCCAGGCGTTGCTGGCCCTGAGCGGCAGCGCCGGCGTGATGATGGGCCTCGTCGGCGTGATCCGCACCCTACTCGTGCCCGCGTCCACAGATGCGAAACCGCGCGCGCCATTGGCAGAAGACCCGGTGGTACTGGTCTTGATCATCGTGCTGATTGGTGCAACTCTGGCGCTGGGCCTGTTCCCGCAAGGGGCCAGCCGTGTCGCGCTAGAAATGGCCGAAAGTTTCACCTTCTTCGCGCCATGATCACGGCTTGAGAACGGTATGACCCTGAACCTGTTCGACTACCGCATCCGCCAGCGGGATTACCTGCTCTCCATCACCCAGGCGATGGTCTCGCGGCTCAACTTGCGCGCGGTGCTGCGGTTGATCTTGCAGGCTTCGGTGGATATGCTACAAGGTCAATCGGGCCTGATCGCCTTGCGCACCGATGGTGAATTCTCCTTCTGGGCCAGCTATGGACTGCCCCCGGCGCTGGTCAGCGCGTTCCAGCCGTTGGTGGATAACGTGCCCGTAGCCCAAAGCACCGAAGCGTTCTTCATACCCGACATCGCCGAGAAGTTGCAAGCCATTGCCGAAGAGACCGAACTGCTCCTGCGCCAGGTGGTGGCCTTACCCATGATCGTGGACGCGGAACTGCTCGGCGTGCTGTTCATCTTCCGGTCGCACAGCCTGCGCTTTTCTGGGGATGATCGCCAGATTTTGGCGAGCTTCGCCGATTACGCCGCCATCGCCGTGAACAACGCGCGCCTGTACGAGTCGGCGGTGACAGAGCGCCGCCGGTTAGATGCGTTGATCGAATCCAGCGCGGATGGTATCATGGTGCTCAAACCTGACCGCAGCATCGAGCGCTTCAACCGCGCGCTGGTCTCTCTCACCGGATGGCACGCGGAAGATGCCACGCAGCGGCACCACGACGAGATCATCACATGGGCGCGCACCGCCGGGCAAGTCACATTGGAGCAAGCCACGGCACAAGGCTGGCCCACCGAGGAAAGTCGGCCCCTGTACGTCGAAGGCGAGTTGCAACGCCGCAACGGTAGCGTGATCTCGGTGGGCATCACTTACGCGCCGCTGATGACCCGCGCGGGCAAGCTCCTCAACATAATCGGCATCGTGCGCGACATCACCCGCTTCCGCGAGGCCGACGCGCTCAAGGACACCTTCATCTCCGTGGTCTCCCACGAATTGAAGACACCGGTCGCCATCATCAAGGGCTATGCCGAGACTCTGAGCCGGCCCGAAGCGCGCCGCAACCCGGCCCTGGTCGAAGAGATGCTCGGCGCGATCACCGAAGAATCGGATCGCCTGGCGCATCTGGTCGACGATCTGCTGGACGCCTCGCGGTTACAGGCCAGCGGACTGCCGTTTCACGCCATCGAAGATGTCGATTTGCGCGGCATCGCGCGCCGCATCCTGGAGCGCTACCGTCACCAGACAGCCCAGCACACGCTGGTGCTGATCTTTGATGCGGACTTCCCCGACATTCGAGGAGATCAGCAACGCCTGGAGCAAGTCTTCGACAACTTGATCTCCAACGCCATCAAATACTCACCGCGCGGCGGAGAAGTGCGCGTCGAAGGAACCACAAAACCCGCCGAAATTTTGATCTCCGTCAGCGATGAGGGTGTGGGCATCCCCTTCGAAGATCAGGAGCGGATTTTTGACCGCTTCTACCGTGTTGAAGGGCCTGAGACCCGCGCCGTCTCCGGCACCGGCCTGGGCCTGTACCTGACCCGGGCCATCGTCGAGGCGCACGGAGGCCGCTGTTGGGTTCACAGCACCCCCGGCGAGGGGGCCACGTTCTACGTGGCCCTGCCCAGGGAGACCCGACTGGCCTTATGGAAAGGCAACCAACAGGCCGAACTGCTTCTGGAGACCTACGTCAGATAGCAACCGGCCGTTCACACAAACACAAGGAGTTATAGAATGTCACCTAAGATGTTAGCTACTATCAGTTGTCCGGCGTGTGGAGCTAGATTTCAGACGCCCATAGAACAGATTTTGGACGCCCGCGTTGATCCCAGCGTGAAGAACCGCCTGCTAAACGGCGCGGTCAACGTGACCTCGTGCCCCGCGTGTAGGATGACCGCGGGGTTGAACGTGCCCTTTATCTACCACGATCCAGCCAACGAAGCCGCCCTACTCTACCTCCCGGCCGATACCGCCGATAATGAGGTAGATCGGCAAAAAGCCGCCGGGAAGCTCAACCGCGAATTAATGGACAACCTCCCGGCAGAGGAGCGCAAAGGCTACCTCCTGCAACCAGAGACTTTTTTGACCCTGGAAAGCCTGATAAAGCGCGTGCTGGAGTTAGAAAACATCTCAGAAGAAGATATAGAACGCAGTAATCGCCAGCAGGAGCTATTGGATCAATTCATCTCGGCTGAAGAAGCCGCGTGGCCGGCATTGGTAGAAGAACACACCGATCTACTGGACGAAGCCTTCTTCGGACTGCTAGAATATATGTTTCAATTAGTCGGCATGAGTGGCGGGAATGAAGAGATAATCGAGACATTCCAAAAAGTCTACACGTACATGGTAGAAGAAACGGACATTGGGCAGAGGCTCCACCGCCGCTCCGACGTGATCCGCGCCTTCAGCGAGTCGCCGAACCACGACACCTTGCTGGAAGCCCTGACCAACGCGCCCGACGAAGAAACCGTTCAAATTCTGGTGCAGAGCGCGCTACCGATGATGGATTACGCTTTCTTCCAGAAGTTTGTGCAGCGCA
>SLSP01000371.1 GCA_007130345.1 Thermoflexales bacterium | reverse complement strand
GATCGGCGCGGTGAGCGCGCGCATCCCCCGCGCGCTGATGAGCGAAATCAGCGCGGGGGTGAAGATGAACAGCACCGGCACAAAGAAGCTGATGACCAACAGCGCGCTCGCTATCAGCACCCAGATCAGGGTCGGGACGGGGTGTAGCAGGGTGAGAAAGAGGCTGCTGCGCAAGGCCACCCAGATGCGCGGAGTTTCCAGCGCCACCAGGAAAGTCCCCGCGTAAAAGAGGACGCCGATCCAGATCAAGGTGATCGCCCCCCATCCAACCCTGATCCACTGCCCAATCTCAAACGGGATGGGCGAGATGGGCGCGGTGTAGAACCACAGATTCCCCGCCAGCAGCACGCTGATCAGCAGCGCGACAAGCCAGAGGCCCCACGCCTTGAGCGCGTAGGTCTTGAGCGCGTCCCCGTAGTCGCCCCACGTTACCGTCTTGTCGCGGGTCAGGCGGCGGGCGATCTCGCACAAGGCCGCCAGAGCCGGCGGCCCCGGAATGACCACCAGAAAGGCCAGCATCGTGACGATGCCCATCAGCAGCATTTGATACAGGGCCCCGTAGTAGGTCTGCGCCGCCTGAAGCACGACGGCGAGGCTTTTCTTGAGCGCTACCATTGGCCGTACACCGTGACGGTCGCCGTAAGCATAAGCCGCCCCTCGCCCGCGTAAGGCGTGAGGCGGAACCGCACACCGTCAATGGCGTCGATGTACTCGGCGGCGGCCTCGACCTGCAACGTTCCGTTCAGGACGTCGTCGGTAAAAGTGTGCCACATTTCTGTCCTCCAATGCCAAAGTTCCAGACCGACCAGGTGATCTGCGATGTCGCCGCCCGCGCGCAGATGAGACGGCATATCCAACTCGATCAGAATCCGCTCCGGCACGTCAAAATCAATGTGGATGGGGAGCACAAACTGAACGGTGGTGTGGGGACTATGCACATAGATTTCGCCGCGCTCGCTCATCCAGCCATTTTCACTGTATTGCGGGAGGGGTTGCAAGGAGATTTGCGTATCTCCGGCAATCTTCGCGGGGCAGGGGATGGTGTAGAGGAGACAGCTCTGGCCCAAGTGCGTGCCCCCCATCCCCTGAATGGGCGCGGGCACCCCCGCCACCTGGACGGCGATGTGACACATGTGCCCCTGTTGGAGCAGGGCGTGTTGTTCCTCCATGGGCAGAACCGGCGCGTAATAATAGTAGGGCGTGTGTTCCTGTGCGATGCGCGCGCATACGTGACCATACCCGGCGGCGTAGGCCGTGTCGAGCGTCGCCGAGAGGGCGCGGGTCGGGCCGACTTCAGGCCCTAGCGTCACCCGCAGTTCGCGCAGCCCGTTGTTGAAGAGCAGGACGGCGTGTTCTACGGCGACTTCGCTCCACAATGAGCCTTCCAGGTACAGGCCGGCGGGGTGCGCCGCGATGGTCAGGTCGGTTTCCAGCTTCGGCGGCACATACAGCCCGGCTTCGCCCCAGGTGAGGACGCCCAGAGGATTCTGGACTCGGATGGTGTAGTCGTCATCCCGCAAGTTGACCCTGGCCTCAAAGGTGTCGCCCTGTTGGTTCCAGCTATCGAAGATATACTGGCCTAGCATAGGGCGGGCCGCGCCGGATGACGCCCATTGGAGACGGGGATTGCGGGGCGCGTAGACGGCGGTGCCCTGGAGATAGTGCGTCGGCACGTCCTGATCGTGGACGTGGGCCACCGCCACTTGCTGCACCAGGGGCAGCGCGCGGCGGAAACTCCCGCTCAACGCCAGCGAGAGGAGCACCAGCGCGGCGAAAATCCACACCGGGATCAGCACCCACGCCAAAATGGGCCGCTGGAGCTTGCGGACGATCAGCAGCGTCCCCGGCCCCATCACCAGCATATACAGGGGAAACAGCAGCAGCCATTGCCACATCGCCGGCACCGCCGCCGTCGGCACGTTGAGCAGCATCGCGCGGTTGGGCACGGTGAGCGCGTCCAGATTGGCGCGGGTGAAGTCGCCTTCGCCATACGCGGCCATCGCCGGCACCCGCGTGCCTTCCCACAGCCGCCGCATCCAATCCAGACTGCCGGGCGTTGCCAGGTCCCATCCCAGAATATGCACCCTGCCCGCGCCCACCTGCGCCCGCACAGCGATGGGGATGCCTGCGGCTTGCCATACCACCTCGCCGGTGATGGGGATAAGGCGCGCGACGGCGACCGCGTCGGCGTCCGCGATGGCGGCTGCGTCGGGGGCTATGTCTTGCCACCCCAGGCTGTCGAGAATGTGCATCTCGCCGGCGCGGGCCACGCGCAGCGGTGCCGGCAGATGGTCGAGGGCTTGGGCCAACAGCGGCCCCCCGCCAACCACCAGGCGGCCTCCGGCAGCGACCCAGGCCAACAGCGACTCCGCCTGCGCGGCGGTGAGCTCCGCGCTCGGCAGGCCGTTGATCAGCAGCACGTCGATGGTCTCCCAGGCCATCGGGACTTCGGGCAGGTCGGCCAGGTGCGTGATGAGCAAGGTGTGGGCGCAGTCATGGCCGGTGCCCGGGGCCACCAGGCCCTGGGCATCCGCCATCACGCAGATACGGCCCGGCGCGGGTCTGCGGAATGGCGGCAACTCGTGGGCGAGCGTCGCCCCCCCCCGCTGGCGCAGTGCCGCAGTCCAGCCAAACGCGCTATCCACAAACAGCGGGATGCGATACTGCTTGCGGGAGTGGGACGGCAATTCCAGCGCATGGACGTAGACGACTTCGTTTTCGCTATCGGTGATGCGCAACTCGCCCGTCCAATCCGCGCCCGCGTTGTTCGCCAGGACGCGCAACTCGACCCATCCGGGGGTGCGGACGTGGTTATCCCACGCTATCTGGAGGTCGATTTCGGGGACACTCGCCTGAGCGCGGGCGGCCCCCGCCGCCCCGCCGCACAGCATCACCAGCAGCACCACGAGACCTATTGAACAGCGGGTCAGCTTCACCATGGCCTCCTTATTGCCTCCTTCAGCGCGCCGCGACGCGACAGAGCAGCCCCTTGAGGTACGCGCCTTCGGGGAAGGTCAGGGCGACGGGATGATCGCTGCTCTGGGTCAGCGCGCCGATGATGTGCGCGTCGCGCCCGGCATCCAGCGCGGCACCGAAGACGATCTTCTGGAACAGGTCGGCGGAGATCGCGCCGGAGCACGAGCAGGTCAGCAGCACGCCGCCGGGGTTGAGCAGATGCAACGCTTGCAAGTTGATATCCTTGTGGAGTGCGGATGCTCGCGCAGAGCCGCTTCTCAATTCACCGTCCTTTCGGACTCCCTGAGCTTTACTTCGGGCGCTCCCCGCCCTAGTTTTTACTGTTGGGTTATGCGGCACTGTTCAGCGCCACGCGCAACAGGTTGGCCGCCGCGTTGATGTCACGGTCGTGCCAGGCCCCACAGCACGGGCACAGCCACTCGCGCTCCGATAAGGGTAACTGGTTGACAACGTACCCGCACGCGGAGCACGTCTTCGATGAGGGATAAAAGGTCTCAATTTCTATAACTTGTCCTCCTTGCCACGCGGCCTTGTATTTGAGATAGGTTTTGAAGGTGTACCAGCCCGCGTCACTGATGCTTTTCGCCAAACAGTGATTCTGCTGCATCCCCTGGATGTTAAGCGATTCCACGCCGATCAGGGCGTAAGCATCAGCTAACCGGCGCGCGGCCTGGTGCAAAAAGTCGGCCCGTTGACGGCGCACCTTGGCGTGCTGTTTAGCCAGGGCGCGGCGCGCTTTCTCGCGCCGTCGAGAATCCGGTTCGCACTTGCTATGCATGTGGCTCAAATGTTTGAGCTTCTTTTCTGCCAGGTACAAGTGCTTGGGCTTGTGGAAGT
>SLSP01000230.1 GCA_007130345.1 Thermoflexales bacterium | reverse complement strand
TGGGCCAAAATTAGGCTGTTTTATTGATTAGAAATGCCCCCGTTTTGCGTTAAAGAATAGAAACCCTTTAGTTTTGCGCAAAAATAAGGTGACAAAAACATAAAGAATTAGAGTGGTTTTGGAGACAGATTCATCTAATATTAGATGCGTATCAAAAAGACGTTGAGGATTTGATAAATAGTAAACTGGCTGAAGTAACTCAACTTGATATTGATTCTTTGTATATAATTTATCAAGCAATCGGCTCTGGATTTGATCGCGTGATGCGTGAAGTTACAGAGAGAGAGTCTTATGGAACAGGGGCTAGGCAAAGAACTATTGATGAATTAGCACATGAATTTGACAGTAGAAAAAGCGAAATTTTGAAGATCATGGCAGACAGTTTGAGAATGAACATTACGGAAATTCTTCGTAGTTATGCTAAAGATTTGAGAGTGTTGGTTATAAATCTAAAAAAGAATGTGTTGAAAAGTATATTGGAATCAGGTGGTGCGTTAATGTTACAAGTTGATCGTCCTAAACAAAAAGAGATAGCTGAACGATTAAATCAAGCATTAACAAAGATCCCTGAGAGTTCAGAGATAAATTCTTCAGCGGGTATCGATTTTCATTGACAAAAGACTCTGCGTTAAAAGTAACACAACAGCAAGCCTAGAGTATTCAAATATTTAAGGAGGTGTGGTTATGGACAACAAAATTCGGGTATTGATTGCGAAGCCTGGGCTGGACGGGCACGACCGGGGGGCGAAGGTGGTGGCCCGCGCGCTGCGCGATGCGGGAATGGAGGTCATCTACACCGGACTGCGCCAGTCGCCGGCGATGATCGCGGAGGCGGCGTTGCAAGAAGATGTAGACGTGGTGGGCCTGTCGATTCTGTCAGGCGCGCACATGGCGCTGGTGCCGCGCGTGCAGGCCGCGTTGCAAGAGCGCGGCATCGACGACCTGCCGATCTTCGTGGGCGGCATCATCCCCGCCGACGACGTGCCGCTGCTCAAGGAGATGGGCGTGCAGGAGGTCTTCGGGCCGGGGACGGACACCCACGCGGTGGCGGACTTTATCCGCGCGACGGTGGGGGCCTGAGCGTGGATTTTGTCAGCGCGGCCCTGGGGGGCGAGCGCCGCGCGCTGGCCCGGCTGCTCTCGTGGGTCGAAAGCGGCAGCGCAGCAGGGCAGGACGCGCTGGCCCGCCTCTTCCCGCACACCGGGCGGGCGCACATCGTGGGGATCACGGGGTCGCCGGGGGCGGGCAAGAGCACGCTGGTCAACCGGCTGGCCCGCGCATTACGCGAGCGCGACCAGCGAATCGCCGTGGTCGCCGTGGACCCCAGCAGCCCGTACTCCGGCGGCGCGCTGCTCGGCGACCGCCTGCGGATGCGCGACCTGGTGGAAGACCCCGGCGTCTTCATCCGCAGCATGGCCTCGCGGGGCCATCCGGGCGGGATCGCGCACGCCACCCGCGACGTGGTGACGGTGCTCGACGCGGTGGGCATACCGGTGGTGCTGGTGGAGACGGTCGGCGCGGGGCAAGCGCAGGTGGACGTGGCCCGCGTCGCGCACACGGTGGTGCTGGTCGAAGCGCCGGGCATGGGCGACGACATCCAGGCGCTCAAAGCCGGTCTGATGGAGATCGCCGACATCATCGCCGTGAACAAATCGGATCGCCCGGAGGCCGCGCAGACATTGCGCGCCCTGCGCAGCGTGCATCACGGCATCGCCACTGGCGGGCATCACGGCGCGAGTGATAGCGGGGCGGAAACCCCATCCGCCGCGTGGGAGGTGCCGATTGTGCAGACCAGCGCGCTGGAGAACCGGGGCATCGCCGAGTTGCTGGATGCCGTCGCGGAGCATCGCCGCTATCTGCGCGAGAGCGGCGCGTGGGAAGCGCGCCGGGCCGAGCACGCTCACAGCGAGGTGCAGACGTGGCTTCAGCGGCACTTCCAGGCGTTGCTGCGCGAGCGCGTCCCGCCGGAGCGCATCGACGCGGCGGTGGCGGCAGTGCTTCAGCGCGAGCAAGACCCGGCCTCGGCGGCGCGGGAGGTGTTAGCGACGCTATGGACACAGTTAGAGGAGATGAAATGAGTCTACATTTATGGCTGATTCGGCACGCGGAATCGACGTGGAACGCGGCAGGCAAGATGCAAGGGCAACAAGCGCATCCCCCGCTGACGGCATTGGGGCGCTGGCAGGCGTGCCAGATTGCCACGCGGTTAGCGGACGCGCCGCTGGACGCGCTCTATACCAGCGACCTCCGCCGCACCACGGAGACGGCGGAGATGATTGGGGCACAGCTTGAGCTAGAACTGCGTCCCGACGCGCGGCTGCGCGAGCACGGTCTCGGCGAGGCGGAAGGTCTGCTCTGGAACTTGACCGAGTTGCTCGAACGGTGGCCGTTCTTGCGAGAAAAGCACGCGCAGGGCGAGTCACTTCACGCGCACATCCCCGGCGCGGAGCCGCACGCGGCGTTCCTCACGCGGGTGGTGGCGGCTTTCGAGGCTATCCACGCGGCGCACCCGACGGGCCACGTAGCGGTGGTCTCGCACGGGGGCGTCTTTCGCAGCTACCTCTCGCACTTGATGGGCGCGCCCAGTTATCCCGGCCTGCGCTTCGGCAACGGCGCGATTTCGCGGATAGAATTGCACGATCCGCCGCTATGGGCTAACATCCTGTACCTGAACGACACCTGCCACGTTCAGAATCCGCCGGAATTTGATCAACTCCAGGGGAGCGTTTCATCATCAATCGAAGGTGCGTAATGCGTGATGCGTAAAGTTCTCATCACGCATTACGGTTGAGCAGCAGGAGGCGCGCTATGTCCCAACATTATGCCTATGGCGACATCGTTTTGTACAGCGGGTCGGGGTCTCTGGCCCTGGCGCAGGAAATCAGCCGCCAGCTTAACGTCCCGTTAGGGGGGCGCGACATCACCAAATACAGCAACGAGAACATCTTCATCCAGTTGCACAGCAGCGTGCGCGGGCAGGACGCCTTTATCGTCCAATCCAACTCCAGCCCGGTCAACGACAACGTGATGGAGATGCTGATCTTCATCGACACGCTCAAGCGCGCCTCGGCGGGGCGCGTGACGGCGGTGATTCCCTATCTGGCCTACGCCCGCTCCGACAAAAAAGACCAGCCGCGCGTGCCCATCACCGCGCGGCTGATTGCTGATATGATCCAGATTGCCGGGGCCGACCGGTACATCACCCTCGATCTGCACGCGGGGCAGATTCAGGGCTTCTTCAGCATCCCCGGCGACGCGATCACGGCGTTCCCGCTGCTGGCCGACTATATGCGGCGGAAGCAGTTGGCGGACGCGGTGGTGGTCGCCGCCGATTTGGGCTTTGCCAAGAAGGCGCGCAGCTTTGCCACCGAGCTTGATCTGCCGGTGGCTTTCATCGAGAAGCGCCGCATCGCCGCCGCCCCCGAAGCTCTCGCCCTCATCGGCGAGGTGACGGGGAAGGATGTCATTCTAGTGGATGATGAGGTGGATACCGGAAAAACCCTCGCGCAGGCCGTCCGGCTGCTCAAAGAGGAGGCGGCGAGGCACATCTACTGCTGCTTCATTCACCCGGTGCTCTCCGGCGATGCCGTGCCCCGGCTGCGCGACCTCCCGCTAACGGAGATCGTGACCACGAATTCCCTGCCCATCCCGCCAAAGAAACGGCTGCCCAACCTGACCGTACTGTCGGTCGCGCCGCTGTTGTCGGGCGTCATTTTGCGACCTGTGCAATAGCCTTCAAGAGCCAAAATCGCCAAATGAGCTACAATAGGGTCATCACCAAGGAGGCGACAATGGCAAAACATTACAGGATCAGCGTGCAGGTCGAGATAGTA
>SLSP01000051.1 GCA_007130345.1 Thermoflexales bacterium | reverse complement strand
CTCAACTTTCTAGTTTCTTTCCATGGCTTGATACAGCTTGACTCCCCTGAAAAAAGTACCCCTTAGCACAAAATATAGTATAATACAGTCGCTCCTTCAAGTAATCAACAGACCCGCTATGCTTTGGGTGTACGCGACATCGGTAGTATTATCTGCGCGTTATGCACGGTGTACAATTTCCGAGATCGTTTAGGTCGGTAGGCTCCCTGGAATTTCGCCGGATAGTGGGGAAGAGTCATTCTTCGACAAGCTCAGGACAAGTTTCCGAGCGTGGTCGAAGAATCTCGCTGCGGTGGGAACAGAGACCCTTCGACCACGCTCAGGGTAACGCCCAGTGGGGAAACCCTCGATTTATCCGGCGAAATCCTGGAGATACCCTATCTCAAGCAGATGGCGAATACTTTGTGACACTAACCTTTTTCCAATAAAAGGCAGAAACGCGGGGACCATACATTGACTCTTTGTGCGTTCCTCAACTAATTCGCCCATTCGGCATGGTTCATTCGGGCAAAAAAACTCCTTTACAAATTCGATGAATCGAGAGGGGCGTTCGGGGACTCAAAATGGCGAAAACTACTCAATTTGGCTCGCCAAACACCATTTTCCACGGCTTTTGAGCTTGTTTTCAAGGTCTTGGCTGTTCGAAAGTGTAAAGGAGTTTTCGCTCCCTACGAGGCCAAAATGAACCATGCCAAAAAATCGAATTTTTTAGATTCTTTCAGTCCGGATTCCGTGACGTTTGACGTTTCACGTTTGACGAACCGTTAAGCTGTTATTGACCGGTAACACTTTCTTCACCCTTGAAATTGGTTAAAGAGATTATACTAAATTCATCACGGCGATAGCTTGGCTCAGGAGGACGCCTCAATGGACACGACAGCCCAACTCAAGCTCCAGGACATCCACGACGCGCGCGTCCGGGTGCGCTCATTTGGGGGAAATGGCACATCCCGCCAGCTTCAGCATGCGGATCAGGTAGCGCGTCTGCTGCGCCACGACCGCCTACTCCTCACCGAAATCGAACGCGCCTTCCTCGCCCTACTCAGCGCCTTCCGCACCCATGCCACGCCCACCGCGTTAGCCAGTCTCCTCCGCGCCGCGCGCGAACGCCGCGTTCCGCCACTCCACGCCCTGGGCGACGATACCTTCAACGCGCTCGTCGTGCGCCTGGAGGACAGCGGCCTGCTCCATCACGACCTCCGCACAGACACGTATAGCCCCCATCCGGCGGCCCGCGCGCACTTCCTGGCGCGGCTGACAACCGCGCACTCCGCCACGCTGCCGACCTCCTTCACCCGCCATTACCGCGATCTGGCCGCGCATCTGCCACAGTTGACCGCGCCGGGGAACCTGTATCCCCTGCCCGACCAGCCAACGGAAGCGGCGCGGGTCTATCAAGGGGATTCTTACGAAGCCGATCTGCAAATGCTCAAGGCCCTCTTCCCCGGCGGCGACCTCAAACAGCCGCCGAATGGGACAGACCCACATCAGCAGGGCTGGACGCTCAACGAAGTCGGACTGACGCTGGCCCAGATGGGCCATCTGGCCGACGCCGTGACCTTCTTCGAGCGCGCGGGGAGCCTCCTGGCCCGCGCGGAAGCGTGGGAAAACGCCAGTATCGCGGGCCAAAATCTCGCCCACCTCCACCACCAGTTAGGCAACCTGGAGCAAGGCGCGATGGCCGCCGGAGCAGCCCTCGATTGGGCGCGCGCGGCGGGGACGCGGGCCATTGAGCGGGACGCGCTGACGTGCAGCGCGTGGGCCGCGCACCTCTACGGCCACATCGAGATGGCGGGACGGGCCTTCGAGCGCGCCGCGCACCTCGCCGCCGAGGCGGAAACGCCGCCGCGCATCTTGGTGGGCGCGCGGGGGATATGGTATGCCGAGCATCTCAAGCGCGTGGGGAAAACCGCGACGGCGCGCCGCATCACCCAGGCCAATCTGGAGCGGTGGGCTATCGCCTATGGCTGGCTCCAAGATGAGAGCCGCTGTCGGCGGATGCTCGGCGACCTCGACGCGCTGCTCCCGGCGCTGACTTCTGCGCCGGATCACACCCGGCAAGTGCGCGCGCACTACGACAAGGCGCTCTGGATTGCCCAGGGCATCACTGGCGAGCCGGTACGCATCGAGGCGCTGTTGAGCCGGGGACGCTGGGCCGCGCAAGTCGCCTATCACCACGCGCAGGACACGAACGCCAACACCGCCATCAGCGACTTGACCGAGGCGCTCCAGCACGCGCAGGCCAGAGGCTACCGGCGCTACACGAGCGAGATTCGCGTGGCGTTGGCGTGGGCGTATCTGGCCCAGGGCGACGCGGAGCAAGCCGCGGAGGAAGCGCGGCAAGCGCGCGCGCTCAGTGAAGCGATGGGCTACTACTGGGGCAAAGTGGATGCCGGCGAGGTGCTGGCCCTGTTGACGGAGTAATCCCTGCTAACCCGGTTTGCTAGTTTGGAGCTAGTTTTGAGCGGGTTACTCACAAGACTCTAAAATGTTACCATTGGTTTTGACGTTTCACGCTTCACGTTTGACGCCAAATGTCAAGCAATGCTTGCCACCAGATGACTTTTCATCCTGTTAATCCTGCAAATCCTGTCTAAACGCTCAAGGTGACGAATTCGGGCGCGTGCGCCGCAACACCCACGCGAGCAAAAGACGCCAGCGCAGCTTCCACCACACGCGCGCGGCTTCGCGGCGCGTCGCCGCGTCCACGGGATGCGGCGTGTACCACGCGCGCTCATACGCCGCGACCAGGGCGCGCGCGTCGTCTGCCGCTGGCGCCAGAAGTCGCCCCGCGTACCGCCGCCCCGCCGCGATCTCCTGCACGCGCAACGCCAGCGCGGACGCCAACTCGCGGGGCGTGTCTCCGGCCCGCGCGTTGACGCGCAAGGCCCGCGCCTGTCGCCGGAGCCGCCGATAGAGGCGCGTCACCGTCTCACGGGGGGCGAGGCGCAGCAGGAACACCCCATCCGCGCCGAGGGCCACCAGCCCGGCGAGCAGCGCGCCCGCCAGCGCCAGGCCCATCCCGCGCCACACGCTATCCACGCGCTCCGCCAAACGCTCCTCCCGCGTAACGTCCGGCTCAGGCCAGATGATCTCCGGCTCTTCCTCCGCGTGCTCGACTTCGGGCAGACCGCCCGTCGGTTCGAAGATGACCCACCCCACCGTAGGGAAGTAGACCTCGACCCAGGCGTGGGCGTTGGCCTCCGTGACGATGTAACGAGCATTGGGCGCGTCATACTGGCCCGAAGCGTACCCGATCACCAGGCGCGCGGGGACGCCAGCCGCCCGCGCCAACACCACCATCGTGGTGGCATAGTAGTCGCAATAGCCCCGCTGCAAATTGAACAGGAAATAATCGGCGATGTCCTGGTCGCGGTCGGGCGTGGGCACGTCCAGTGTGTAGGGGAACTCGCGCAGGTACTGCTCGATGCTGCGCGCCCGGTCGTAGGGCGTCAGGTCGGTGGCGGTGAGATCGCGGGCCAGCGCGAGCACGCGCTCCGGCACTGTCGGGGGAAGCTGCAAATAGCGCGTCTGAATCCAAGCAGGATAGATTGGGCCGCTCTCGCGCAAAAGCTCTTCGTTGACCACCGGCACCAGCGAGTCGGCCTGATAGCTGCGAGCCTCGGTGGTCGCGGCGAAGAAGTCATTGGGGATGCGCGCCGCCACCTTATACGGTTCGTCCACGCTGACCAGCGTGCCAGCGACGTGGAGCGTCGGCACGTCCCCCACGAGAGTGACCCGCTGACGCACCAGCCGATGATGCGCGGCCTCGGCCCGCCCCACAGGTTCATCGGCGCGATACGCGGTGACATCGGCGCGGCTGGTGATCCAGCCATCCCCG
>SLSP01000326.1 GCA_007130345.1 Thermoflexales bacterium | reverse complement strand
CTTGTGAGCAAACCGCTCAAAAACTAGCTCGAAGTCCCCGTCTCGGGGACGACTCAAGCGTGTACTACCGGTCTAGCCGCCCCCGGGGACGGGGGCTTGGAGCGTGCTCAGAAAACTGATCTGTTACCATGTTTCTAAAAATCTGATTTTCGGACTTTTTGCGGTCGTGCGCTTTTTACGTGCATCCCGCCCGAAAATTGGGGCTTGACATCTTCCAGGGACTCAGTATAATGAAGATATAGAACAAACGTTCTATATCCCGCTGGAGGACGTATGCCACAATCTATTCGACCCTATCTTGAATATCAAGCCGACCGCGTTGAGGCTGTACTCGCCGCGCATCGCGCGCCGGGCCGCATCACTGGTGGGACGGTGGGGCCGCGCTTGATTCGCTTCTTCCTGAATCCCGCGCCGCACATCCGCTTCGCCTCCGTCAAGCGCCTGGCCGATGACCTGGCCCTGGCGATGCGCGTGCCCAATTTGCGCATTGATCGCGGGCGCGAGGGCATCGTGCTGGAATTCTCCAACCCCAACCCCCGCCCGGTGGAGCTATTATCCCTGCTGGCGGAGGCGTCGCCCCTGCCAGCGGCCACCGCGCTCCTGGGCCTGGCCGATACCGGCGTCCCATTGATGGCGCGGCTGTCCGCCCCAGAAGTCGCGCACATCCTCATCTCCGGGACGACGGGTTCGGGCAAGTCGGTGCTGATGCGCACCCTTGCCGGATCGCTGGTGCTGGCCCATCGCCCGGACGTGCTGAAGCTGATCTGCATCGACCCCAAACAGCGCGCGTTCACGGCGTTGGCGGCAGCCCCGCACCTTGTCCGTCCTCTAATCACGGAACCGGACGAGACCCTGGAAGCGTTCAGGTCGCTGATCCGCACGATGGAGATTCGAGACCAGCGGCGCGAGTGTATGCCGCGCATCGTCGTGCTGGTGGACGAGTTGGCCGATCTGGTGATGACCGGCGGCAAGCCCGTCACCGAGGCGCTGACCCGGCTGGTGCAACGCGGGCGCGAGGCCGGCATCCACGTAGTGGCCGCCACGCAGCGCCCCTCGGCGGCGATCCTCAGCGGGCTAATGCGCGCCAACTTTCCTCTCCGGCTGGTGGGGCGTGTGGTCTCGGCTAACGATGCCCGGCTGGCCTGCGGGCGTGGTGGCACCCAGGCGCACCTGCTCGAAGGGCGCGGGGATTTCCTGGCGGTCAACGGCGGCGATAACCCCCTTCGCTTCCAGGTGGCCTACATCGACGAGCAAGCCCTCGAAAACGAGATTAAGGACGTTTTGGCCTTCGGGCCACCGCGAGCGACCACGCGCCACAGGAGGACACGATGATGGAAGTACAGGATTCGCTTGGCAAGCGTTTAGGGAAGTTCGCCCTGTTTGTCGGCGCGCTCTTCGCGCTCACAATGGGCGTGATTGTCTCGCAACGGTTGAGCGATGACGCTCTGGCCCTGCTGGTGGGCCTGGGATGCGGCGCGCTGACGATGACGCCGATGATGGGCCTGGGCCTCCTGCTCTGGCACCGCGAGCAGAAGCGGCATCGCGCCGCGCCCCAATCGCTGACACCGCCGGTGGTGGTGGTGACGCCCCAGGCGTTGCCCGGCTATGGCGTGCCCGCAGATCGCGCGCTACCGGCACCCGGATCCGCTCCGGGGGCCTGGCAATGGAATCACGGCGCTTCTGAGCGTCACTTCACAATAGTGGGAGGTGAGGAATGAGTCTGAAATGGATGATCCAACCGCGCAAGAAAGAACCCATCCGGCTGGTTTCCCGGCGACACAACTATTTCCCCCAACGCTTCGAGTGGCGGGGCCACCGCTATGACGTGCGCTCCGTCGAGGAGGCGTGGACGGAGATGCGGCGCAAGACCGCGCGGCACTTCTTCCGGGTGCGCTGCCGCGAGGGGACGTTTGACATCTACCAAGACATTCGATTGAACGCCTGGTATCTGGCCGGGCAGGTGAGTTGAGATGGACATCGGCCTGTTGTGGCACGATAGCAGCGGCAAGGAACTGGCGCGGAAGGTGAATCAAGCGGCCCGGCGCTATCGGGAACGCTTTGGGGAGCCGCCGGACGTGTGCTACGTTCATCCCGCGCAGTTGCCCGATGGCGATTGCCAGGTGGGAGACATCCGGGTGCGCTCGTCGCAGCGGATTCTCCCGCATCACTTCTGGCTAGGGCTGGAAAAGGGCGCGCGGTAGCCTCACAGCGCCGTGAGCTGCGCGATCAGCAGATCGAGGGCGGCCTCGTAGTCGAGCTTGCCGGTCTTCATATCCAGGTCGCAGCGGAGCAGGAGGCGGTAAGCCTGTAAAAGCTGCTGCGGCGTGAACTGCACGACCTGCGCCATCACCTTCTGCGCCACAAAGGGATGCAGGCGCAGCCGGGCGGCGATCTCGTGCTGTTGCGCGTTGCGGTCGCGCAACCACTGCACCTGGATCAGCAGCCGGAACTGGCGCACCATCATCCCGAAGACGCCCAGGGGATTTTCGCCCACATCCAGCAGGCGGTGCAGGTATATGGATGCCTTGCGCGCATCGCGTTGCCCCAGAGCGTCCACCAAATTGAAGATCACGTCTGCGCTCTGGACGTAGGGCACCATCGTATGCACATCCTGTGGCGTGATGGTGGGGCGATTTTCGATGTAGAGCAGGAGCTTCTGAATCTCCTGATCCAAAATGCGCAGGTTATTGCCGATATTCTGCGCCAGCAGCGCGGCGGCTTGATGGTCAATCTGCTTGCCGTAACCGCTGACGCGCTTCTGAATCCATCCCGGCAGAGCGCGGGCATCGGGGAGCGCGCACAGCTTCTCCGGGGTGCCGCGCGCCTGGGCCAGCTTCATCACCGCGTGGGTGCTGCGGAGCTTGTTGTACTCCACCAGAAAGAGATGCGTCGTCTCCGGCATCTCGTCCAGATACTCCGCGATGGCCTTCGCTTCCTTCCCCTTGCTCTGCGAGAGCGCCTGGTGCGCGATGACGAGGCGCGCCCCGCCCATAAAGGGAATCACGCTGCACGCCCGCCGCAAATCCCCCACCGAAATGGGCGGCATCAGCTCCTCGGTGTTCAGGTCGCGCAGATCGGCGGGGACGCCCGCTTTGGCAATCCACTGCGCCAGCACTTCGGCGCGCTGGAGGTCGTTCTCGCCGTGCAGGATGTAGAACATCAGGCGGGATGGCGGGTGTGGACGCGGATGCGCTGGTAGGTCCCCTGGGTATCGGAGAGGATCGAGGCGATTTCCATACGCGACACATCGGCGGCGGTGGTGACGTTGGCCTGCATCCAGAAGGCGATAGGATCGGAGAGCGTCAATGCCAGCACGTTGAGCATCACCATATTCGGCAGCCGCTCGACGTGGTCGCGCCAGGTGCGTTTTTCCGCGTGGCCCAACCCTATCAGCGTCGCCAGGGTCGTCATCATCGCCTTGACGACGATGTTCGTGCCGCAGTTGGCGTGGATGCGCAACTGCGGTTCGTCTTGTTGGATCCGCGTGAGGGCCTGCGGAATCACCGGGACGACGGCCTTAGCCGGCAACGAGGTGTAGAGGGTAAAGCCTAGCGGCCCAGAGAACCCCACCACCTGCGCCTCCGGGTGTCGCTGCGAAATCAAGTTAATAGTGGCGTGTTCCAGGGCGTGATTGCGCCGGATACGCTGAAGTAAGGTAAAGAGCATCTTGGCCTCCTTGATCGAATGGCAAATTTTTCTCAAACGTTATGCGTCAAACGTCAAAACTATGAGTCCCCTGAAAAAAGTCCAAAAATCCGATTTTTCCACACGCGACCTACTAAATATATGAAATTCGCACGCGGAAAATCTACATCTCGTATCAAGTTTCTAAAAAATCGGATTTTTT
>SLSP01000321.1 GCA_007130345.1 Thermoflexales bacterium | reverse complement strand
GCGTAGTCGTCGATGACGGTCACGCCGCCGACCTCGCCGAGCACCTCGAAGCGCCGCCCTGTACCCTCGAAGCGCTCTAACGCGCCCTTCGCCACATCCCACGGAATCTCCAACTGCGTCGCTACGGTGAGCGCGGCCAGGGCGTTGGCGGCGTTGTACGCGCCGGGAATCTGTAAGTGGATGTCGCCCACAGGCTGCACCGCCGCGTTGATGGCCGTGAAGCTCACACCGCCCCGGTCGTTGGCGCGCACGTCACGGGCCTGCCACGCCATCCCGATGCCCTCGCCGATGCCGTAGAGCGCGAGATGGCCGCCGTTGGCGTGGTACGAAGCCCCCACCGCGTGCGCGACTTTGTCGTCATTGCAGGCCACCAGCGTCCCGCCGGGGCGGATGTTATCGACGAAGTCGCCGAAGGCCAGCCGCACGAAACGCGGACTGGGGAAGCAATCCGGGTGGTCAAATTCCACGTTGGTGATGACGGCGATCTGCGGGCGCAAAGCCATGAAGGTGTTGCGGTACTCGTCGGCTTCGATGACGAAGTAGTCCGACATGCCCACGCGGGCGTTGGTCTTTAGATTGCGCACCACGCCGCCCACGATGAAGGTCGGGTCGAGTCCGGCTTCCAACAGCATCAGCGCGATCATGCCTGTGACCGTGGTTTTGCCGTGCGCGCCCGCCACCGCGATGAGCTGATACCCCTCGGTGAGCGCGCCCAACATCTCCGGGCGGTAGAGCGCGTCAGTGCCGCGCGCCTGGGCCTCGACCCACTCCACGTTATCCTCCGGCACGGCGGACGAGGCGACCACCAGATCGGCCTGGCCCACGTTCTCCGGGGCGTGGCCGAGCGCTACGGGGATGCCCTCGGCTTGCAGTGCCGCCGTCAGCGGCGAGGCGCGGCGATCTGACCCGTGGACTTTGAAGCCCTGCCCGTGCAGCACGCGCGCGATGGCCGACATCCCCGCGCCGCCAATTCCAATGATGTGAATTTCTGTGTAGTTTTTCAGAGTAGTCATCGTCACCTCAGATAAATACAATGAGCACAAATGCAAAAGCTAATGTCACGGACACAAAGAGTGTCGGGCCTTCCAACCACGCGATGGGCAGATATTCCACCACGCTGAGGGCCATTTCCGTCTCCGGCGGTGTGATACCCCAGATTTCGTAACCCAGAGTATCCAGGAACCCCCACAACATCCCGATCACGAAGAATCCATTGATGACGCCCAGGAAGAAGCCGAGCATTGTGTCTTGCAATTTTTCCTTGCGCGCCCGCGTCCCAAGCATCTTGGAGATGGCAGTGGTGGCGTATCCAAAGGCCACGATGACCACAAAGAGCAGGATGCGTACATAAAACCAAGTTGTGGGATCGAGATTTTGCAAGGCTATGTTGATGACCGGCATATAGGTTATCATCACGAACTCGGCAAAGCGCGCCAAGATCACGCTGAACAGGACGAGCAGCTCTTTGGCCCAGCCGCGCAGCGCGCCGATGATGCCGAAGAAGATCACCAGTCCCACAAACGCCGTCTCAATTGGAATCATGTGCCCCTCCCACGCTTGCCGCGTGTTGGCGTCCTAAACTGCACAGCACTTCGGCCAGATGCCGCGCCGCGTCAGGGCGGGACAATGCGCGCGCGGACGCGGCCATCTCCGCACGCCGGGCCTTGTCGCCGAGTAACTCTCGCGCCAGCGGCACGATGCGCTCGGCTAACTCGGCATCTTCTACCACCTCGGCGGCCCCGCGCTCGGCCAGCCAATCGGCGTTGACGCGCTGGTAACGCCAGGCATAGGGATAGGGCACCAGCACCGCCGGCAAGCCAAAATACGGGAACTCTCCCAATGTCGAGGCCCCGGCCCGGCAGACCACCAGATCCGCCGCCGCCATCGCCGCGCCCATCTCGGCGTGCAGGTAGTCGAAGGCGTGATACCGTGCCAGCACCTCGGCGGGCAGGGCCGCGCGCGTGGCTTCCACCTCCGGCCAATCCAACGTCCCGCTGATGTGGATGACCTCCGCATGTTCGACCAGCGCGGGGATGTGGGCCAGCACCGCCCGGTTGATGGAGCGCGCGCCCCGGCTGCCCCCGAAGACCAGCAACACCGGCTGCTCAGGATCAAGGCCCAGCCGCTCGCGCCCGCCGGCCCGATCCCAGCGGGTGATGCGCTCGCCCAGGGGATAGCCCGTCACCACGACTTTGTCGGCGGGCAGATACTGGCGCGAATCCTCCACCGTCACCGCGATGCGGGTTGCCATCCGCGCCATCGACTGGATGGACTGCGCCGGTTCGATGTCGGGCACGTAGATGAGCACCGGCACGCCCTGCCGCGAGGCCGCCACCATCACCGGGCCGCTCACGTAGCCCCCGGTGGTCAGGATGGCGTCCGGTCGCTCGCGGCGCATGTGCCGCCACGCCGCGACCAGGCCCCGCGCCAGCTTGCAGCCGTTGAGGATAGCGATGTGCAGCGCCACGCCATGCACGCCCCCGGCCGGGATGCCCAGGAACGGCACGTTGGCGCGTGCCACGAGCCGCGCCTCCATGCCGTCCACCGTCCCCACCCAAGTGATCCAGGCGTCAGGAGCGACGGACTGCAAAGCCTGGGTCACGGCGAGGGCGGGGTAGACGTGCCCGCCAGTTCCGCCCCCAACGATCCAGAATCGCATCCCAATCTCCTTTGGGGTACCCCCGCGAGATGTTGAGCATCAGCCCCACCGCCGTCATCGTGATCACCATCTCCGACCCGCCATAACTGAAGAACGGCAGCGCGGTCCCGGTGAAGGGCACTAGCCCGATCATCACCATGATATTGAGCAGCGCCTCGGTGACGATCATCGTCGTCGCGCCAAACGCCAGCAGCGAGCCGAACGGGTCCGCGGTCTCCAACGCGATACGATAGCCCCGATAGGTGAAGATCGCAAAGAGCACCAGCACCAGCAGCGTCGCCACCAACCCGCCCTCCTCGCCGATGACGGCAAAGATGCTATCGGTGTGAGGAAAGGGCAGATAGCCGGATTTAAGCTGGCCCGCGCCGATGCCCACGCCGAATAGCCCTCCGCTGCCGATGGCGACAATGGCCCGGTGGACGTGATACGGCATCTGCGCGGGGTCCTGCAGAGAGACCACGTAGGAGAGCAGGCGCGTCCGGGCGTGCGTGAATTGCCAGGCCAGAAAGCCAAACGCGCTGGTGGCCGAAACCGCCGACAGGAAAATCTGTAGCGGATCGCCCCCGGCGAAGAAGAACATCGCCAGCCCAGTCACGCTCAGGAGAATAGCCGTGCTCAAGTCGGGCTGGAGCGCGATCATGCCCGCCACCACGCCGATAATCACCGCGAAGGGGATTAAGCCGTAGTGAATCTGGCCGAGTTGCTCGCCTTTAGAGGACAGCCACGCGGCAACATAGATCACCGTTACCAGACGCGCCAGAATCCCCGGCTGCACCGAAGCGCCGATCAGGGCGCGCTGCGCGCCGAGCACTTGCTCGCCGAGCAGCAACACCAGCAACAGCAAGAACAACGTGATCCCCATCAACGGGAGCGCCAATCGCTGCCATAGCGGATAAGGCAGATAGAGCATCACCAGAATCACGCCGCCCCCTAGCGTGACCCAGAGCACTTGCTGCCGCCAGAAGTTCGTGCCCACGTAGAAGGTGGCGCTGTAGAGCATCAGCAAGCCGTAGGCCAGCAGTCCCACCGTTGTCGCCAACAGGATCCAATCAATGGGCGACGTTTGATTTTTCTGTCGTTGCATCGCGCGCTTCTTCTTCATACGCCCTCCTGAGATGGTAGTGCCTGCACCAGTTCGCGGAACTGCTCGCCGCGCTCCGCAAAGTCGCGGTACGCATCGTAGCTCGTCCCGCCAGGCGAAAGGAG
>SLSP01000005.1 GCA_007130345.1 Thermoflexales bacterium | reverse complement strand
GAGCGGATCGTCAGATCCGCGACTACGCGGCGAACCGGGGAACTGACGTTCCCCTTGGAGCAAATTCAACTGGGGAGTTATTTATGCCGCGCTGTACTAGGCTCAAGTTTCTAAAAAATCGGATTTTTTTAGGGTTCTTTCAGTAGAATCAAGATAATGCTTTTGATTTCGAGGATGGCTCAAGTCTACCTTACACGGTTTAGCCGCCCCCGGGGACGGGGGCTTGGAGCGTGATCACGGATTCCGTGACGTTTGACGTTTGACGCTTGACGTTTCACGTTTCACGTTTCACGAACAACCTTTGCCGAGTTATTGATATGCCAATTTGGATTGTTGTTTACCTTATGTTGACCACCTTCGCCATCGCGCTCAACGCGCTGTTGGCGTTGTATACCTGGCGTCATCAGGAGGCGACGGGCGCGCGCGCGTTCCTCGCGCTGTTGCTGCTGATCACGCTGTGGTCGCTGCTGGCCTACTTCCAGGTCGTGTGGCGGGACTATCAGGGCATCTTCCGAAATCTCAGCTACGTGTGCATTGCCGGCGCGCCGGTGCTGCTGTTGATGTTTGTGCTCCAATATGGCGGGATGGATCGCTGGTTCACGCCGGGGCGCGTGGCGGGATTGTTCGTTATCCCTGGGATAACGCAACTCGTCATCTGGCTGCCACAGTTGCGCCCGCTGTGGGAGACGGCGGACGCGCGCGGCCCCTGGTTTTGGGTTCACTCGTTCTATGCCTATATGCTGGTCTTCATCAGCTTCACCTTGATGCTGGTGAAGATGCCGCGCGTCTCGGCGCAAAAGCGGCGGCAGTTGGCGATTATCCTGTTCGGGCTAGGCGTCCCGGTGACGGTGAACGTGCTGTTGACCTTCGACCTTATCCCGCACCAGGATGTGGACTGGTCGCCGCTGGCCTTCTCGGTGAGCGGCGTGGCGATTGCGTGGGCGCTCTACCGCTATCGCCTGTTTGATTTGGCCCCGCTGGCCCGCGACGCGCTGATCGACAGGATGCGCGACGGGATGCTGGTGCTGGATACGCGCTATGAGGTGCGGGATGTCAACCCGATGGCGTGCGACATTCTGGGACGCGCCGCCGGGACGCTGGTGGGGTATCCGCTGCCCTGGGCGCGGGAGATTTGGACGCGCCTGGAACCGCTGCTCACGCTTTCTCCGCCGCGTGCTGGCGCGCTGGCGCTGGATTTCGTGGGGAAGGATGGCGGCACCTACTATTATGATGTCCGCGTGACGCCCCTGTATGGCCGGGATGCTGACCTGATCGGCTATCTGATCCTGTTCTACGACATCACCGAGCGCGTCGCCAGCGAGCGGGCGATCCAGCAATATGCCGAGGTGCTGGAAACGCGCAACGCGGAGTTGGACGCCTTCGCGCACACGGTGGCGCACGACCTCAAGACGCCGTTGACGACGGTGGTGGGCTTCGGGCGATTGTTACAACAGCGGGGCGCGCGGCTTCCGCCGGAGCGGATCGTGGAGACCGCCGAGCGCATCGTCATCTCTGGGGATAAGATGACCACCATCATCGACGAGTTGCTGCTGCTGTCCAGCGTCCGCAAGAGCGGGGATGTGGCGCGCGTCCCGCTGGATATGCCCGCGATCCTGGGGGAAGTCCAGGAGCGGCTGGCCGAGATGCTGACCGAGTACGATGCCACGCTGACGCCAGCCGGCGACGCGGCGACGTGGCCCGCCGCGCTCGGCCACGCGCCCTGGGTCGAGGCGGTGTGGACGAACTACGTGAGCAACGCGCTCAAGTATGGCGGACGCCCGCCGCGTATCGAGCTAGGTGCCGCCGTTTTAGATTCTGGCTTGCCGATTTTAGAACCTCTGGCGCAATCCGTGGCCTCCAAAATTCAAAATCCCCAATCCAAAATCCTCTTCTGGGTGCGCGATAACGGGCCGGGCCTTTCGCCGCAGGAACAGGCGCAACTCTTCACGCCGTTCACGCGCTTGCATCAGGAGCGCGCCGAGGGGCACGGATTGGGCCTCTCCATCGTCGAGCGCATCGTCGCCCAGCTTGGCGGCGAGGTGGGCGTGGTCAGCGCGGAGGGCGCGGGGGCCACGTTTTGGTTCACGTTGTCGAGGGATACTTCACAAGGTTGAGCCTGGGTTTTTTATGGAGGACGGGACTTATGAAAGCTAAAGCTAATCTGTGGGAACGCTGGATTCCGGGCGTGCTGGTGGGCGTGGTGCTGATCGGGTTGCTGTTCATCGTCCGCCCATCCAACGCACGTGACCCAATGCGTGTGCAGGCGCAGGCGGATGGCCCGCCATCTCGCAAGACGGTCTTGTTGTTGTTCCCCTATCGGGCCGATTTGATGCCTACTATGCTGACGCAGCAGGCCATTCGCACGGAGCTAAGTCAGGCGACGGATTTGGAGTTGGTGTGGTATTACGATTATTTTGATTTACAGCATTACTCCGACCCCATCTATTGGAAAAATCGGCTTGCTTTGTACAGCGCCAAATATCGCCACATGCCCCTTGATGTCGTGTTCATCCTGGGGGAGCAGACACTGGAATTTTGGTTGCGTTATCAGGATGAGATCTCGCCGGATACGCCCACGATATTTTACGATGTCGCGCCTGACGCGCTTGCCAGGCTCACCTTGCCGGATAATGTGACCGGCATCAGTTCGCCGGTTGACGTGACGCCGCCATTGGCGTGGGTCTTGCAGATGCAGCCGCAGGTGACGGAAATCGTGGTGGTTCAAGGCGTGGGGGAGGCGGATGTTCCGTATCAGATTTCGGTGGATGAGTTGGCCGCGTCCCTGGGTGAGCAGGTGCGTCTGACCGATTGGCGGCATCTGCCCTTAACCGAGATCACGCAGCGGGCGGCGGAATTGTCAGAAGAGACGGTGATCTTCTATCATCTGATGTTTGAAGACGCTGCCGGTGTCAGGCATCGGCCAATTGACGCGCTCCAGGATTTAGCCAGCGTCTCGGCGGTGCCGGTCATCAGTCAGTACGACCGCTTTATCGGAACCGGCACGGTGGGCGGGTATATGTACAGTCTCGAACACCTCTCTGTCGAGGTTGCTAATATGGGCTTGCGCATTCTGCGCGGGGAACCCGTGCAGACTATCCCGATCACTGAGTTGCCGTCACATAAATTTATTTTTGATTACGCGGCTTTGCAGCGCCATAACATTCCTCTCTCCGCTTTACCCGCCGACAGCCTGATTAAGAATCGGCAATATACCGTGTGGGAGCAGTACCGGAGCCAGATAGTGGGTTTGGGCGTGGTGCTCGCGGGCTTGTTGGCGCTGGCGATCAGCTTGGGGCTGACGACGCACAATTTGCGCCGCGCGCGTCAGACCCTGCGCCATCTCAATACCAAGTTAAAGGCCCAGGTACAAGAGCGCACTGCCGCGTTGCGGGCGAGTGAGGCGCGGTATCGGCAGATGTTTGCCGGACACGCGGCGGCGATGATGTTATTGGATCCAGAGACCGGGGCCATCATCGAGGTGAACCCGGCGGCGGCGCATTTCTACGGCTATCCGCCGGAAACTTTGCAGCAGATGACGCTGGCTCAGATCAGCACCTTGTCATCGGAGGCGTTGGCCGAGGTATGGCGCACCGCGCAAATCGGAGAACGCACGCCGATTGTCTGCCAACACCAGTTGGCCTCCGGCGAGGTGCGCGACGTGGAAATCTATTCCGTGCTGATCCAGGTTGATGCGCGGGCGCGGCTGTATGCCATCATCCACGACATCACCTCGCGCAAGCAGATGGAGGACGCGCTGCGTGAGAGCGAATCCCGCTTCCGGTCGTTATTTGAGAACTCCCCGATAGCCTATCAATCCCTGAACGAGGCCGGTCAGTACGTTGATGTCAACCACCGGTTATGCGAACTGCTT
>SLSP01000223.1 GCA_007130345.1 Thermoflexales bacterium | reverse complement strand
GATCTGATGCTCGGAGGCGCGCTTCTGTGCATCCGACTTGGCGGTGTTGGTGATGCGCGTGGCTTCCTGGCGGGCCATCTCCAGCACGGCGTCCCGCTGTTCGACGATTTCTTGCGCCTCCCGCACCTCGTCGGGCACGGCCCCGCGCAACTGCGTGAGGAGACTCCGCGCTTCGTCTTCGTTCACCAGGCGCGTGCTGAAGAACTTAGGGCATTCTTCGAGGATATAGCGCTCCAGACGCTGGATTAAGAACTCGATATCCATACTGCCTCCTATGCTGTCTCAATGACCGGGAATCTATCGCTCTAGCCAACGCGGGGATGGCGGACACCTCTCAATCTCGAATGGAAATCACCGGCACGGAGTCGGCTTGACCCCGCTTGCGCTCCAACGCCTTCAGCGCCAGGGGATGGAGCATCTGCGAAACATCTCCCCCGGCCATAAAGACCTCCTTGACAACGCTGGCGCTCAAGAAGGCGTATTGGTGATTGGTCATCAAGCAGATCGTGTCAATATGATCATTGAGTTGCCGGTTGGTCAGGGCCATCTGATATTCCAACTCGAAATCGGAGATCACCCGCAGGCCGCGCACCAACACTTGCGCGCCGATAGCGTCCGCAAACGCGACGGTCAGCCCCTCATAGGCGCGCACCTCCACATTGGGCAAATCCGCCAGCGTGGCCCGCGCCAGTGCGATCCGCTCATCCACGGAGAAGAGCAGTCGCTTGTTGGGCCGCCCATAGACACCGACGATGAGCTGGTCAAAGAGCCGCGCTGCGCGCTGGACAATATCTATGTGCCCATAGTGGATGGGGTCGAAAGAGCCGGGATAGAGCGCGATCTGTGCCGTCAACTGATGTCTCCGCCCTCGCCCCAGAACTCGGCGACGCGTGCCGCCAACGGCTGATGCTGCTCCGCCTGCAATGTGGGGTCTGCCTGGAGGATGCTTTCGGCGGCCTCGCGCACCTCGTGTAAGAGGCGTGTATCGACAAGCGTAGCCATCGGCAATTCGGGATAGCCGCTTTGCTGCGTGCCCAGGAATTCGCCTGGCCCGCGCATTTTGAGGTCGATTTCGGCCAACTCGAAGCCATCGAGGGTCGCTTCCACGGCTCGCAAGCGCTCGCCGGCCTCTTCTGATGCCTTGTTGGGGAGCAGCAGGCAGTAGGATTGATGCGCGCCGCGCCCGACGCGCCCCCGGAATTGATGGAGTTGCGCGAGGCCGAAGCGCTCCGCGCCGTCGATGAGGATGACGGTAGCGTTGGGTACATCGATGCCCACCTCTACCACCGAGGTGGCGACCAGAACGTCCAGATCACCGCGCGCGAATTGCGTCATCACCGCATCCTTGTCAGCAGCGTTCAGGCGACCGTGCAACAGACCCAGGCGCAGATTCGGGAAGATGTCCTTCTGGAGCCGCTGGTGCTCGGCGACGGCGGCTTTGGCCTCGATTTTGTCAGAAACTTCGACCAGGGGATAGATGATGAACGCCTGCCGCCCCTCTTCCGCCTGGTTGCGGATGAAAGTATACGCGCGCTCGCGCTCGCGGGGGAAGAGCACGCGGGTCTTGATGGGCAGGCGTCCGGGGGGCATCTCGTCCAGAACGGAGACGTCGAGGTGCCCCCACACGGTCAATTCCAGTGAGCGCGGGATGGGCGTCGCCGTCATCACCAGCACATGAGGATTGTAGCCTTTCTGACGCAGCGCGCCGCGCTGTTCGACGCCAAAGCGGTGCTGCTCATCGATCACGACCAGGGCCAAATCCCGGAAATTGACCGTTTCCTGGATTAAGGCGTGGGTACCCACGACCGCCGACAACGTGCCATCGGCCAGGCCCGCGTAGATGGCCGCGCGCGCTTCTCCGCCGGTGCTGCCCGTGAGCAAGCCCAGAGAGGGGCGCGGTTCGGGGAACGTCTCGAAGAGAGCTTGCAAGCTCTGGAAGTGTTGCTCGGCCAGGATTTCGGTAGGGGCCATCAACGCGGTCTGGCATCCCGCCGCAGCCGTGATCGCCATCAGCAGCGCCGCCACCACCGTCTTACCGGAACCGACATCGCCCTGCAAGAGGCGATTCATCGGCTGCCCGGAGGCCAAATCGCGCAGCATCTCATCCAGCGACCGCGCTTGCGCCGGCGTCAACTGGTACGGGAGCGCGGCCTTCAGGCGATCCAGGTAGGCCGGTTCCGAAGGCACCGTGCGGCCCGGCTGGGCCTTCCAGCGCCGCTTCTGCTGGATCAGGCCCAGTTGTAAGTAGAGGGCCTCTTCAAAGGCCAGCCGGCGGCGGGCATCCCGCAAGTGTTCTTGGCTATCGGGGAGGTGAATGCCCCATAAGGCGCGCTCCAGGGGCAGCAGGTGATGGTGCGCGCGCAGCGCTTCGGGGAGGGGATCGGGTATCCGCTGCGCCCACGCCGAAAGCGCGCGTTCCATCGTCTTGCGCATCCACCGCTGATACAGGCCCTCGGTCAGCGGATAGACCGGCTGGATGCGCAAGTTAGTCAGCATCTTCTGATCGACGATCTCCCATTCTGGGGCATTCATGGTCAAACGGCCCAGGTACTCATCGACTTTGCCGCTGACGAGAATTTGCTGTCCAGGGCGGATACGGCCTTCCATATACCGCTGATTGAACCAGGTCACTTCAAGCGTACCGGTGCGATCCGAGAGGACGGCCCGGAAGAGGTACCGCCCATTGCGCGTTGTACGCCCGCCCGCTTCCCAGACAGTGGCTAACAGACTGACGCGCTCGCCATATTCCAGGCGGTCGATGGTTTTGAGGGTGGTGTAGTCCTCATAGCGCCGGGGATAGCAGCGTAAAAAGTCCCCCACGCTTTCAATGCCGAGCTTTGCCAGCAATTCGGCGCGTTTCGCGCCTACGCCCACCAACTTGTGGACCGGCGCGTGCAATCCCCGCCCGATGTCATCCTGACTAGGCGGCGCGGGGTCCGGTTGCGCGGCTGGAGTTGGCGCGGGGTCCGGTTCAGGCTCCGGCGCGGATGGCGGCGCGGGGGCGGGCGGTTCGGCCACCTTGCCCCGCGTGAGGAGGGCCTGCTGCAACCCGCGCATAGCCTCGACGCGCTCCTCCGGGGAGATTGTGCTATAGTTGCGCAGGCGCGTGGCAATATCGGCTACCCACTCCGTGGCCTCCGCGCCGAAAAGCGCGCCAGCCTGTTTTTGCCAGGTATCGGCATACCGGGATAATCCACCAGAGACGGCTTTGTCCTGGTAGCGGTAGTCATTGATTTCTAAATGGAGGATTTTTTCCAGAATTTCCAGTGGTCTAACCATTCACACTCCCGTCCCTACGGTAACTTTTTCATGTGCTTCGTCCACACGCAACAGATCGAAAGTCTCGTTTAACGCCACAGGCCCTCGTAAATCACCAGACCCATACCTTCCGGGCCAATGTGAGAAGCGAGGATCGGGTCGTAGGTGATCATGGACAGGTCTCGATGGGACATCACTTGTTCGAGTCGCCCTTTCAGATACGCGGTTTCGTCTGTCGGTTCGGCGTAACTCTGCAAGATGACGGCTTTCTGAATGCGGGAGAATTCGGAGGCAAACTCCACCAACTTATCCAGGGCTTTGTCGGATTTGCGGCTCTTCTCTTGAGGAATAATCTCTCCTTCTTCAATCACCAGGAAAGGGTGAACCCGCAACATTGCGCCGAGGATGGCTTGCATCGCGCTCAATTTGCCACTGCGATAAACATAGTCCAGGGTGTGAGAGATCATCACCACGTAAATCCTGGGGATCATGCCGCGAACGTGGCGAACGACTTCGGGCAAGGGCAGCGCGCCTTGCTGGAGCAACTCCCCGGCCTTTTCTACTAACACGCCCAGGCCCACCGAAATGGTCTGCGAATCCAGGATGGTAATATCG
>SLSP01000476.1 GCA_007130345.1 Thermoflexales bacterium | reverse complement strand
TGAACAGATTCTCAGCGAATTATCCGCTTTAGCCGACAGTCTGCTCGCGGCCAGCCTAGAGTGGTTATACGCGCGGCTGTGTGAGCGTTACGGCGTGCCGCGTGACGCTAAGGGGCGCGCTCAGCAGATGGTGGTGCTGGGTATGGGCAAACTCGGGGGCCAAGAGCTGAATTTTTCTTCGGATATCGACTTAATTTTCGCCTATCCCCGTAATGGCGAAACCGACGGAACCCGCAGCTTGAGCAACGCTGAATTTTTCCGCCGATTAAGCCAACAGTTGATCAAAGCCCTACATGAAGTCACGGCAGATGGGTTTGTGTATCGCGTCGATGCCCGCCTGCGCCCCTTTGGTGATGCCGGGCCGCTGGCGGTTTCGTTCAGCGCCATGGAAGAGTACTATCAAACTCATGGCCGCGAATGGGAACGCTACGCCCTGATCAAAGCCCGAGTGGTCGCTGGGGATGCCCAAGCCGGCCAGCGTCTGCTGGACACCTTGCAGCCTTTTGTCTATCGGCGTTATCTCGATTATGGTGCCTTTGAATCACTGCGCGAGATGAAAACGCTGATTGTCCAAGAGATCGAACGTAAAGGACTGCATAATAATTTAAAACTCGGACCGGGGGGAATTCGCGAGATTGAATTCATCGGCCAAGCGTTCCAACTGATTTACGGCGGACGCGAACCTGAGTTACGCGGGCGGCAATTGCTGCCGGTGCTGGGTTATCTCGCCGACAGCGGGCGCTTGTCCCCAAGCGCTACCGAGCAACTGCGCCAAGCCTATGTGTTTTTGCGCCGTAGCGAGAACCGTTTGCAACTCTGGGCCGATCAACAAACCCATGAGCTACCGCGTGAGGCCGTCGCGCAAGCCCGCTTGGCCTATGCGATGGGCTATGCGGACTGGTCTGACTATATCAGCGCATTAAACCGCCATCTGCACAGCGTCGAACAGCAGTTCACTGAGGTATTCAGCCACGACGATACTAGCGACGCTCATGAGGATGATGACTGGCATTCCCTGTGGAATGAGCGCAACACCGGCGACCGCTTAACCCAATTATTACAAGCCCAAGGTTTTGATGATCCTGAACGCGCCAGCCACGCCTTGCACGCTTTGCGCAACAGTTTTAACTGTCGGACGCTAGGCTCACGCGGCCACCAGCGTTTGCAACAACTGATGCCGCTGTTGCTGGAAACCGTGGTGACGACCGATTCCCCCGCACAAACCTTAGAGCGGCTCACCCAGTTGCTGGAGGCCATTGTACGGCGTTCAGCGTATCTGGCTTTACTACTGGAAAATCCAGCCGCCCGAACCCAATTGGTGGAACTGTGCGCGGCCAGCCCGTGGATTGCTCACTATGTGACTCGGCATCCTCTGCTGCTGGACGAATTACTCACACCCGCCAACCTCTACCGGCCCTTGGATCGGCAGCGTCTGGAACGAGAATTGGATGAGGAACTCAGCCGCATACCCGCAGACGATCAAGAGCAGCAGCTCGATGTGCTGCGCCATTTTCAACAAAGCCAGATTCTGCGAGTGGCGGCTGCCGATATTGCTGACGCCATGCCGTTGATGATTGTCAGCGATCACCTAACGGAGATCGCCGAGGTACTGCTGGAAAAAATCGTGGTGCTGGCTTGGGACGATTTACGCGCCCGTTTTGGGCGACCTCAGTGTGTGTTTGAAGGGCGCAGCTACTCGCCTGGGTTAGCCGTCATTGGCTATGGCAAACTGGGCGGTTTAGAGCTGGGCTATCACTCGGATTTAGATCTAGTGTTTTTACACGACAGCCAAGGTGAACACCAATACACTGATGGTCGCCGCCAAATTGATAATTTGACGTTTTTTACTAAGCTGGTCCAACGCATTATCCATCTATTGAGTACCCGCACCCCAGCAGGTCTATTGTATGAAGCCGACACCCGACTGCGACCGAGTGGGCGTTCCGGTCTCTTAGTCAGTCATGTGGAGGCTTTTGGGCACTATCAGCAACAACACGCCTGGACTTGGGAACATCAAGCGCTAGTGCGCGCCCGCTGTATTGCGGGGTCAGCCGCCATCGGTGCTCAGTTTGCGGACATTCGCCGCACTATCCTCTGCCAGCCGCGTGATGCAGCCAACCTACGCCAACAAGTGCGAGAGATGCGAGAACGCATGCGCCGCGAGCTGGATAAAAGCTACAGCGGCCATTTTCATATCAAGCAGGGGGGCGGCGGCATCATCGACATTGAGTTTTTAGTGCAATATTTAGTACTCGCTCATGCGCATCGCTGCCCCCAGATCATCACCTACAGTGATAATATCCGCCAACTCGATGCGCTACAGCACGCGGCGATTCTGCCTGCGGATACGGCGGAATCACTGCGCGATATTTACCGCCGTCTGCGACGGCGTTCACATCGGCTGAAACTACAACAACACGCCAGCCTAGTGACTGAGCCGGAATTTGCCGACGAACGCGCTATTGTCCAGGCTGTATGGCAACACTACATCGATACCGATGCCGATGCCGATTCACCGCGCTGAACCCACCACCGCAGTGGTGGACTGATCAGCATTCATCCACCCTAAACTATGAGCAATGACCATGCATAAAACCGATTTAATTGCCAAAGTCGCTGAAGCGACTGAACAGTCTAAAACCGAGGTTGGTCGTACCCTTGATGCCACACTGGCGGCAATCACCGAGGCGCTGAAAACGGATGAAGACGTCACCTTGATTGGGTTTGGCACCTTCTGTGTGCGCCAACGGGCGGCGCGTAATGGGCGTAATCCACAAACGGGCAAAGTCATCAAAATCAAAGCCACTAAGGTTCCCGCTTTTAGAGCCGGCAAGGGATTGAAAGAGGCTGTAGCCCCTCAACCGGCTAAAAAAGCCACTAAAAAAACCAAAAGCGCTTAACCCTGAGTGACTGGGGCTTTCACCATGCACTCGCTCTCACTCAACGGCCAGAGCGCCCTGATCACCGGCGGGGCGCGGCGCATTGGTGCGGCGATTAGCCGTCATCTCCATGCTGCAGGCATGAATCTCAGCCTGCACTATCACCGCTCAGCGACCGAGGCTCAAGCCTTGGCCGCTGAACTCAACGCCCAACGCCCGGCCTCAGTGCAGTTACTCAGCGCTGATTTACGCCACACCGCCGGGCTAGCGGCAGTGGTTCACAACAGCCTCGACCGCTGGGGACGCTTAGATGTCCTGATCAATAACGCCTCCAGCTTCTACCCTACCCCGTTGGCTGAGGCGACTGAAGCCCAGTGGGACGATTTATTAGCGAGTAATCTCAAAGCCCCTTTTTTCCTAGCTCAAGCGGCGGCACCGGCATTGCGTCAGTATGGCGGTAGCCTGATTAACTTGGTGGACATTCATGCCGAACGTCCGCGCAGCGGTCATCCGATTTATTCGGCGGCCAAAGCCGGATTGGTCACTTTAACCCGAGCGCTAGCCCTGGAATTACAACCCGCTGTGCGGGTGAATGCCATTGCGCCAGGTGCGATTTTATGGGCGGAAAACGCTGACTCACCCGCAACCCAACAGGCCATTCTCGACCGGATTCCATTAGGCCGTCGCGGCGATCCCGATGACATCGCTCGTGCGGTGGTGTTTTTAATTCGCGACGGGACGTACATCAACGGGCAGGTACTAGCGGTTGATGGCGGGCGCAGCGTGTCGATGTGAAGGGTGAGTTTCATTGGGTGGGCAATGCCCACCCTAGTGCTTCACCCGTCCTGAATTGACGGGTAGAGGCGCTTGAGCTTGAGGCGAGCATCGGGGGTGGTGAAGCGCCAGTTCACCGGCCGGGAGTCGGCGTTACGGGCTTGTTCCCAGGCGGCCACCTCGCGGGTCAAGGTCTCGAGGTCGGGGATGCGGCGGTCCAGGCACTGGCGGC
>SLSP01000273.1 GCA_007130345.1 Thermoflexales bacterium | reverse complement strand
GGATACCATGAGACCGGTAATCCAGAAACCAACCGCACGCCCCCGCCGGATAATCCCAGTTGATAGAGCGCGCCCAGCAACAACGGGCGCACCACCTCTGCATCCCGCTCCCGCGCGCGCGGCGAAATCGTGAACGGCGATTGCAACCGCGCCAGTTCGCCCAGGAACCACACCTTATCGCCTAATTGCACCTCCAACCCCTGGCCGTTGGAGATGAGGTCGTTGTGATACTTGATCTGCAACGCCGGCCCGATGACGCTCCGCATCGTCGCCTGGCGCTGGTTCGAAACGGCCTTGGTGTAACCGTAACCCACATCAATGCCTACAATGGTATCCATCGCTCGCTTGCCTCCTGCCTTATCGTTGATCCCGTCCCAATCCCTGCACAACCAAATCCTTACGCCACGGATTGTGACGCTGTTTACCCAACGCCATCATCTGCGCCTGATAGTCCATCAGACTATCCTGCCAAATCAGCCAATCCCGCCCCACCTTGCACGCCACAATACGCCCTTGTCCCGCTAACCGGCGCAGATAGGCCGCTGCATACCCTGTCAGCGCTTCGGCAGCATCGGTGGTGAGCCAACCTTTTGTCAGTGGATCAGTCATTGATTCCTCCCATCTCTAATTATCATAGTTATACTTTATAACCTAGTTATATTATACAACCAAAGGGCCTTATTTGTCAAGACAGAATTTGGGGAATTCGGGATAGGTTTTGCAGTTACAAGGGGATCGCCTTATCCTCTTTACCAAAAGGATAAGGGGTTACTGTTACTCAGAGGTGGCTTTGGCAAACCACTTCAAACGCATCGATTATGGCAGGCTCAATACATTCGCAAACTCACCAACAAAAAAACGGGAGGGCTATTCCCCCCCGTCTGTTTCCATGTCAGATTCTCTTTTGGGATTGAACTTATCTCGTCCCAAGTGTTCCATTCGCTGCTTGTAATCCAAGAGGGATTGCCGGTTGATCATCCACACGTGACTCCACTTCTTAGCCACCACGCGCTGCCGACGCACCAACCGTCTTACATAATGAGGACTATAATCTGTCAACTGAGCAGCCTCATCCGTCGTGATCCATTCTGTTGAGTCAAATGTACCAGTCACAGCTCTCCCTACATCACTCAGATCGCGGGAACGATGTTATCCCCTGTTAATCGTGTCAATCGTATCAATCGTGTCAATCGTCGCGGCGAAACGGGGATGCAAGCCCTACAACTCGTGCGCATCATTCACCAGATAGCAAACGAGCCTGGGATTGAAGTCCCAGGCTCGTTGTCACTTACGGGAGCGACGGGACTTGAACCCGCGATCTCCGGCTTGACAGGCCGGCATGTTGACCAACTACACTACGCCCCCTTGACGCTTTGAATAATACCACATCGCAAGATTTTGTCAACCCTGTTTCAGCGCGGAGGTTGCCGCGTGGGAGCTACCCCGCCCATGTTGACAATTCACCATTTGGTGTTACAGTGAATTTATTACAAGGAGATTTGAGATGCTCTGTCGATGGATGACGCGCCGCAACGCTGATGGTTACTATTATCCCGCCCGACCGGTGGGCCGTTGCTTCGCGCCGGGAGTTTGACACTCCCATAAGTATCCCCAGTATCAGCAAGAGCGTGGAGCCAGCGGCTTCACGCTCTTTTTGATGCAAGGCTGTCGCTAAGGCTATCGCCCAGGCTATCGCCCAACCATCTTAAATTTCTCTCTTGGCGTTTGAAGGGGAGCAATGCTTCATAACCGGATGCTTTGCTTTGCACTATTCGCAATTTTCATAAGGAGCAAGATATGATTACCAACGTTTTCGAAGAGTTCAAGTGGCGCGGGCTGGTCTACGACCACACCGAGGGCACGCCGGAGTTGCTGGCGAAGGAGAAAATCACGGCCTATATCGGCTTCGATCCTACGGCAGATAGTTTGCAGGTGGGCAATCTGCTGGCGCTGATGGGCTTGGCGCGGATGCAGCGCTTTGGGCACACGCCCATCGCGGTGGCGGGCGGCGGGACGGGCATCGTCGGCGATCCGAGCGGGAAGACGCAGGAGCGGCAACTGCTCTCGCTGGAGCAGGTGGCGGCCAACGTCGCGGCGATCCAACCGCAACTGGCGCGCTTCCTGGATTTCGACGTGGCCTCGAATCCGGCCACCATCATCAACAACGCCGATTGGCTCACGACGATCACGATGATGGACTTCCTGCGCGACGTGGGCAAGCACTTCACTGTCAACTACATGATCGCCAAAGACTCCGTCAGATCGCGGGTGGAGCGCGAGGTGGGCATCTCCTACACCGAGTTCAGCTATATGCTGATGCAGGCGTATGACTTCTTGCAGCTCTACGATCATCACAACTGCGTGCTGCAATCGGGCGGGAGCGACCAGTGGGGCAACATCACCGCCGGCGTCGAGCTGATCCGGCGAGCGCGGGGCGCGCGGGCCTACGGCCTGGTCTACCCGCTGATTATGGGGGCCGACGGCAACAAGCTCGGCAAGACCGAGCAGGGCACGATCTGGCTGGATGCGGCGCGCACCTCGCCCTACCGTTTCTACCAGTTCTGGCTCAATCAGAGCGACGCCGACGTGATCAACCTGCTCAAGTACTTCACCTGGCTGGGGCGGGACGAGATCGCCGGGCTGGAGCAGCAGGTGGCAGACGCGCCGCATCGCCGCGCGGCGCAGCGGACGCTGGCCCAGGAGATGACGCGCACCGTCCACGGCGAGGCCGCGCTGGCCCAGGCGGAGCAGGCGGCGGCGGTGCTCTTCGGCGGCGAGATCGCCGGGTTGAGCGCGGCGGACATCCAGGACATCATGGCCGATGTGCCCCGCACCGAGACGCCCACATCGGCCTTCGAGGGCGCGGGCATCTCGGTGGTGGAGTTGCTGGAATCGACGACGTTGGCCTCTTCCAAAGGCGAGGCCCGGCGCACAGTCCAGGGCGGCGGCGTCTACGTGAACAACGTCCGCGTGGAGAGCACCGACGAGCAGGTGACGCTGGCGCAGAGCATCGAGGGGCAGTTTGTGGTGCTGCGCAAGGGCAAGAAGCGCTATCACCTGGTGCATCTGGTGGATTAGCGATCTATCGCAGCGCGTTTCTCCTCCAAGCCCCGCTATGGCGGGGCTTTTTGGGATTAGGCCGATTCCTGCGCGTGGGCCGCGAGACAGGCGCGCGCCCGCTCGACGTAACGCCGGGCGGCCTCGCGGTTGTGCGCGATCTCGTCCGGCGTGAGGGGCCGCACGACGCGGGCCGGGACGCCCATGATCAGCGAGCCGGGCGGGAAGTGCTTGCCCGGTGCCAGCAGCGCGCCGGCCGCCACCAGGCAGTCCTCCCCCACGACGACGCCATCGAGGAGCACGGCGCGGATGCCGACCAGCGTGTTCGCGCCGACCCGCGCGCCGTGAATGACGGCACCGTGGCCTACGGTCACGCCCTCGGCCAGTGCCAGCGGGAAGCCGCGCGAGGTGTGCAGGATGCTGCCATCCTGTATGTTGGTGCGCGGGCCGATGGTCAGCGGCTCCACGTCGCCCCGGAGAACGGCGTGATGCCACACGCTGGTCTCTGCGGCCAGCCGCACATCCCCCACCACAGTGGCATCAGCGACAACAAAGGCGGTCGGGTTGATTTGAGGACGCGGTTCAGATGTCGGGTTCATAAGCTCTCCTGGTAAATGGCGCAATAGAACATAGAAATTCTGTGTATCACTGTATCGAAGTGTCCGGTCAAGTCTCGGCAAGCCGAAAATCGCGCGTCAGGCCAGCTATGAGTCTCCTGAAAAAAAGTCCAAAAATCCGATTTTTCCACACGCGACCTACTAAATATATGAAATTCGCACGCGGAAAATCTACATCTCGTATCAAGTTTCTAAAAAATCGGATTTTTTAGGGTGCTTTCAG
>SLSP01000567.1 GCA_007130345.1 Thermoflexales bacterium | reverse complement strand
GGTTGTATGGCCGCTTCGAGGCGCGGATGCAGTTGCCCACCGGCAACGGGATTTGGCCCGCCTTCTGGATGCTCGGCGACAACTTCGCCACCGTCAGTTGGCCGGCCTGCGGCGAGATTGATATTATGGAGCATATCGGGCGCGAGCGAGACCGCATCCACGGGACGGTGCATGGGCCGGGCTACTCCGGCAGCGGCGGCATCGGCCACTTCACCACCGTGCCGACCCTGGCTTCGGAATTTCACGTCTATGCCGTCGAGTGGGAGCCGGAGGAGATCCGCTGGTACGTGGATGACGTGGAATACTTCAAGCTCACGCCGCAGAGCGTGCGCGGGGATTGGGTCTTCGACCAGCCCTTCTTCCTGCTGCTCAACCTGGCGGTGGGCGGCAACTGGCCCGGCCCGCCGGACGCCAGCACCGTCTTCCCGCAATTCCTCAAGGTGGATTACGTCCGCGTGTACCAGCGGCCCGATATGATTGAGGCGACCGCCACCGAGCGCGGCGTGATGCACCTGGGCGATATCGTCGTGACGGCGGAGGAGCACGCCGACGGGACGTGGCAAGCCGTCGCCACGATGACCGTCGTGAACGCCGAGGGCCACCCGGTGGCCGAGGCCAACGTCACCGGCGGGTGGGTGGGCATCCTCCGCCGGGGAGAGACGGAGGGCCTGACCGACGCGGATGGCCGCGTCACCCTGCGCTCTGATCCAACCGAGCGACAAGGTGAAGTCACCTTCTGCGTGAACAACATCATCCGGCCCGGCTTCACTTACGACAGAGAGGCCAACGTGCGCAACTGCGATAAGATCACGGTGGAGTGACAGCGCTTAAAAATAACTCGAAGTCCCTGTCCCCAAGACGGGGACTTCGAGCGTGCGCATAAACTGATCCGTCACAATGAAAAAAGGGGCAACGCGCGTCAATCGCGCGTTGCCCCTGCATTTGAAGGCCCGTTGCGTTATCTGAAGTTCAGCCCAGGCAACTCCAACATTAGCGACTCGGCCAGGAGGCGCGCGTTGACGTAACGGCGGAGAGCGGCCTGCGCCGAGGCCAACGTCTTGAGCAGCGCGAGCGTGGCGGGCAAGGGCTGGCGCTGCGCCAGGGATGCCAGCGTCTCGCGGTGCTCCTGATAGGTCACGGCATCGTCGGCTTCGGTTTGGAGCAGCAACACATCACGCCAGGCGATGCGCCAGTATTCCAGCGTCTCCGCGAACTGCGCCGAGTCTTTCGCCAGCGTCTCAGCGGCCTCGAAGCGGGTGGGCAAGTCCTGGCGGATCAGGTCGAAGAGCAATTGGAGCGCCGAGGTCTGGGTTTCCAGGTGCGCGGGATCGGTGGCCGCGCGCACAGCCCATCCCATCCGCCCGCCGGACAGTCGCGCCAGACGTTGCGCGGTCTCCGGTTCGACGTCCCAGCGCGCCACCAGGGCCTCCGCGATTTTCTGGGGCGTGGTGGGGCGCAGATTGACCTGCTGGCTGCGCGAGACGATGGTGGGCAGCACGAGGTCGGCGTCGAGCGCCAGGAGGATGAGGCGGACGTGGGACGGCGGTTCTTCGAGGGTTTTGAGGAGCGCGTTGGCCGCGCTTTCGTTGGCCTGCTCAAAATCGTTGACCAGCGCGATCTTGCACACGCTCTCGATGGGCGTCAGCTTGAGGAATCGCTCCAGATCGCGGATCTGCTTGACCACCAGAGCTTTCCCCTTCTGCTCCGGCTCCACGAGCATAAAATCGGGCTGATTGCCGGATTCCAGTTTACGGCAGGACAGACACGTTCCGCAAGGTCGCTGTTCCACGGGGGCCTGGCAGAGCAGGGCGGCGGTGAGGATGCGGGCGAGCGCGCGCTTCCCCACGCTGTCTGGCCCGGTGATGAGGAGCGCGTGAGAAAGCTCATCGCGCGTGACCGCTTGTTGCAACTGGCGCACGGCCCAGGTATTCCCCACAAAGGGCCAGTCTCCCGGCTTAATCGGTGGCGTCATTCAGGGTATCCCTCCTCTGGATTGCATAACTCGATAGCGGCCTGTCCTAGCGAGTGTGGCAGACTATCGCGGTTTTTGTGCGTCACCCGCACAACCGTATAGAAAGAAGCGGGGAGATGGCAGATGGCCTTGATCAGCAATTCGGAGCGCACCACCACAAAGGCGAGGACGAGCTTCTCGTGGCGTAATAAGTTCAGAGCAGAGGCCCATCCCTGGCCGCGGAGCAGTTCAAGCGGCCCGATTTCATCAAGGATGAAGATTTGCGTGGGGAAGCTGGCGCGGATTGCCTGACAGCCTTGTTGGAGCGCGGTTGGATCCATACGGAAGCGGCCCATCAACAGACCTGCTTCAGCATCGTAGGGGAGCGTGAGGGGATAGACGGCGTTGCCGGACAGTTCGTGGACTTCCAGATCGTGGGGGCCGGTGTGCTGGGTGATCAATCCGGTGACTTTCAGCCCGGCTTGCCGCAAGATGTCGGTCAGCCGCAGGCATAACGTGGTCTTGCCCACCTGGCGCTCTCCTGTCAGCAACACGATTCGCGGTTCCAGCATAACGGGTGCCCTCAAAGAGAAAGGGGCCGGTAGCGGAGCCGCCGGCCCTGGATGTGAATGTTGGCTATTGCCAGTGGAGATGGCGGGAATCGAACCCGCGTCCGAAGAATTCGACCGTGAGCATCTACAAGCGTAGTCGGCGTTTTCGATTCGCGTCGGAGGGTCGCGGCCGACCGCGCCACATCCGGGCTAGCCGATGATCTTGGGCCTCCCTATCGGCGTCCGGAAGCTTGCGCGCTGACTTTATGTCACCCTTTCTAACACACCAGCGAAATGCCAGAAGGGCGTGACCGGTTACCCGATCAGGCTTGGGTTATCCTTTCTGCTTACGCAGCGACGGCAACCGGGGCCGAAGCCCAAGTATTCGCCATCTGGGGAACCCAATTATTGGCCATAGTGTTGGCACTTTTGTGTTTGCTCCTGGGGTCACGGGAACGGAGCCTCCCCGGCTCGCAGCCCATTGTCAACTTTCCCCGTCGAAACCAATCATCCCCATCTGCTTTTATTATACCATGATTTTCTAAAAGCGTCACTTGCTTGATAGGATTTATATCTGAGAGAAATTAACAGCTAGTTTTGCGCGCGAGGTGTGCTACTGTGCAGTTTGGTATATAATAGGCTGATGAGTTTGGTTATTTGCACGAGGGAGATAGATGAATCGCCGCACGCGACGTTTGCTCAATACCCTGTCCACCTGGGAACCGGAGATGGTGGTTATTCCCGGTGGCCCCTTTCTGATGGGCAGTGATCCCGCCATCGATCCGGCGGCTGAACCGTGTGAGATGCCGCAGCACACGCTGGATTTGCCCGCTTACGCCATCGGCAAGCTGCCGGTGACGAACGCGCAGTACAGCCTCTTCTTGCGGGCCACGCGCTACGAACCGCCCCGCACCCGACGCTGGTGGCGGTTCAAGTGGCGGCGTCCGCCGCTGTTCCGGCAGAATCATCCCGCCGTCTACGTTTCGTGGTACGATGCCCTAGCCTATTGCAAATGGCTCTCCAAAGTCACGGGCAAACGCTATCGGCTGCCGAATGAGCCGGAATGGGAGAAGGCCGCGCGCGGCACGGACGGGCGACGCTATCCCTGGGGCGACGAATGGGACGCGGCGTGTTGTCATACCGCTGAGACCTGCGAGCGGGAGCGTTGCGAACCGGTGGGCACGCGGCCCACCGGCGCGAGTCCCTATGGCGTGTTGGGGATGGTGGGCAATATCTGGGAGTGGACGCGCAGTATGTGGGGCTATGATATTTATAAAGCGCATTATGGGTATCCCTATGATGCCACCGACGGACGGGAGAATCAACACGCGCCGACTACTATCCGCCGGGTGCTGCGCGGCGTCTCTTTTTATAATGGCGCGCGGGTGGCCCGCTGCG
>SLSP01000378.1 GCA_007130345.1 Thermoflexales bacterium | reverse complement strand
GTGGTGAGCCGCAACGTCGCCGCGCGGGATACCGCCGTGGTCACGGTGGGCGCGCTCCTGAGCGGCGAGGCGTTCAACGTTATCCCCGACACCGCCGAACTGCGCGGCACCATCCGCACCTTCGACGCCGCCGCGCGCGAGACCGTTATCCGCCGCACCCGCGAGGTCATCGAGGGCACGGCCCGGATGATGGGGGCCGAGGTCGCCTTCGAGCTGAAGCCCCTCACGCCCGCCGTCGTCAACGCCCCAGAGGTCACGCGCCTCGTCCAGGACGTGATTACCGACCTCTTCGGCGCGCACGCGGTGGATGCCGATGAGCGCACGATGGGCAGCGAGGACGCCGCCTTCTTCTTGCAGGAAGTCCCTGGCTGCTATCTCTTCATCGGTTCGCAGATGCCGGGCCGCGACCCGCTCTCGCATCACAACCCCCGCTTCGACATCGACGAGGGCGCGCTGGTCAACGGGACGGCGGTAATCGTTGAGGCGTTGCGCCGCCTGATGCCGCCATCCCCGGAGGCTTAATGCCGCATCAAGGGCCGTTGCGCTGGCTGGATGGGCACGGGTGGCTGGTGCTCCTGGGCGACGACGCCCCGGACGCCGAAGCCGACGCCATCGCGGCGCGGGTACTCATCCTCGCCAACCTCGACCGCCCGATGGTGGTGCTTTCGGCAGATGACGCGCCCCGCCAGGCCGAGGCGGTGCTGGAACGCTACACGCGCCTCGGCGGGCCGGGTGGCGAGGCGTTCAGCCGCAGCGCGTTGACCCCGGCCCTCCTCAGCAGCCCGCGCTTCCTGGACTTGTTGAGCGAGGCCGGTATCCTGTATCTGGGCGGCGGCGATCCCATCCCGCTGGTGAGCGCGCTGCATCAGACCCCCGCGTTGGCCCGCATCGTCAAGGGCTTCAGCACGCTGCAAGGGCTGATCATCATCGGGGCCGATGGGGGCGCGTCCGCGCTAGGGACGCGGGCCGTCGGACCGCCGCCGGAATGGCCCATCGCCATCGGCCTGGGCTTTTTGCTGAACACGGTCATTGTGCCGCGCTTCACCCGTACCGCAGATTCCCCGGTGCTGACCCAACTCGACCAAATCGGGCCGAGCGTGCTAGGCTTGGGGATCCCCCAAGATACCGCGCTGGCCCTCGGCCCCGCCGGGCAGGTGGAGACCTGGGGCGCGGGCGAGGTGACGGCGGTTGTGAGTACCGAAATCTGACAAGTCTATTTTGCCATTTGCAAAGTTGCCATTTCTAAAGGAGGTAGCATGTCACAATCTGAACCAACGGTCGTAGTGCGCGTTGGCGGCGAAGGAGGCGAGGGCACCATCACCCTGGGCGATACCTTCACTCGCATCGCCGCGCGCGCCGGTTTGGAAGCCTACAGCTTCCGCACCTACCCCTCAGTCATCAAGGGCGGGCAGGTGATGTACCAGACGCGCCTGGGCGTACATCGCGTGATGAGCGAAGGCGATCAGGCCAACGTCATGGTCGCTATGAACAAGCAGGCGTGGATGGAATGCCACGAGGATATGTGCAGCCTCAGCGCGCTGATCCACGAGGCTTCCCTGGATATGAGCCATCACACCGGAGAAGTGTACCCCATCCCGGCAGAAAAGATCGCCGAGGAGATGGACTGGGCACGGGGCAAGAACTTCGTTCTGCTCGGCGCGATGGTCTGGTTCTTCCGGCTGACGCTGGAGACCGCCAACGAGGTGGTGCGCGAGCGGATGAGCCGCCACGTCGAATCGCTGGAGAAGAACCTGGAAGCGATGCGACGCGGGCACGAGTACGCCCAGCAGCACTTCCCCGACCCCTTCCCCTACACCTTGCCGCTGCCCGAAGAGACCGAGGAACGCCTGATCCTCACCGGCGCCGACGCGCTGGCGTTGGGCGCGCTGGCCGGCGGCTGCCAGTTCTACGCGGGCTATCCCATCACGCCAGCCACGCCGGTGATGGAGTCGCTGGCAAAGTATCTACCGGCCTTCAAGGGCACGTTCATCCAGGTGGAGGATGAAATCGCGGCTATCAATATGGCGATTGGCGCGGCCTACGCCGGAAAACGCGCCTTGACCGCCACCTCTGGCCCCGGCCTCTCGCTGATGGTGGAGGCGCTGGGGATGGCGAGTATGGCCGAAATCCCCCTGGTCATCATCAACGTGCAGCGCGCCGGCCCCGCGACCGGGCTGCCCACCAAAACCTCACAGGGCGACCTGTTCCTATCGCTTTACGGCGGGCATGGCGACGCGCCGCGCTTCGTCCTCGCGCCGGACTCGGTTAAGGACTGCTACTATCAGATGATCAACGCCTTCAGTCTGGCCGAGTATTACCAGATGCCTGTCATCGTGCTGTGCGACCAGGCGATGACCGGGCGCGTGGAGACCGTTCCGCCGCCGGCCGAGTTGTGGCAACCGCCCCTCGACCGCCTGGAACCCACCGCCGAGGAACTGGCCGACGATTACCGCCGCTACCGCGACACCGAAACCGGCATCTCGCCGATGTCCGCGCCGGGAATGCCGGGAGGCATCTATCTGGCGGAGAGTTTGGAGCATAACGAGTACGGGTATCCCAACCAGGACCCCAAAACGCACGAAAAGATGATGCGCAAGCGGGAGCGCAAGGTGGAGACCGCCCGGCAGATGATGGTGGACTGGCCGATGTCCGCCCGCCGCTGGGGCGATAAAGATGCGCCCTTCGGCATCATCGGCTGGGGCAGCACGCGCGGCGCAGTGCGCGAGGCGATGGCAATGCTCCACGACCAGGGTATCCCCGTAGAGGCCCTCTATCCCCACTCGCTGACGCCGATGCCCGACCTCGCCTTCCGCGACTTCCTCAGCTCCAAGAAGGCGATTCTGGCTGCGGAGCTGAACTTCTCCGGGCAATTTGGGCGGATGGTGGAACACCGCTATTACAAGCAGTTGGATGAGCTAAACATCCACGTCTACCGGCTCACCAAGGAGCAGGGTTTACCGTTTAAGATTCGCGAAATTTACCAGGCCGTATTGAGCATGGTGGAACAGGAATCAGCACTGTGGGCCGAAAAGCAGGGTGAGATGGTTGACATCTTCCAGGCCGTGCGCGCCACCATCCAGAAAGAAGGAGGAAGCGATGACTTCACGCAAAGCCACCGAGTATAAGAGCGGCATCAAGCCGATTTGGTGTCCCGGCTGCGGCGATTACGGCGTCCTCAGCGCGCTGATGCGCGCCTTCGCCGAACTCGATCTCCCGCCGGAGAACATCGCCGTCGCTTCGGGCATCGGGTGCTCCAGCCGCTTCCCGGCCTTCATCAAGACCTACGGCTTCCACGGCGTCCACGGGCGCGCGCTGCCCCTGGCGACGGGCATCAAGCTCGGCAATCCCGACATCACGGTAGTGGCTGTCGGCGGCGACGGTGATGGCTTCAGCATTGGCGGGGGGCATATCTCTCACGCGGCGCGGCGCAACGTCCCCTTGACCTACATCGTGATGGACAACAGCATCTACGGGATGACCAAAGGCCAGCCTTCGCCCACCAGCCCCACCGGGCTGAAGCGCAAAGCATCGCCTTACGGCGCGGTAGAAGCGCCCCTCAATCCTATGCTGATGCTGCTCTCTTACCAGGCGTCGTTCGTGGCGCGGGCCTTCGCCGGGCAGCTCAAGCCGATGGTGGAAATTTTCAAGGAGGCACTTCTACATCCCGGCTTTGCCTTTGTGCAGGTACTCAGCCCGTGCATCACCTTCTTCGATAACTACGCGAACTACCGCGAAATCGCCCAACCGCTGCCCGCCGATCACGACGAAAGCGACCTGCTCGGCGCGATGAAGCTGGCGCTGGACACCGAGACGCAGCACCTCGGCGTCTTCTACCGCGACGTCGAACGTGAACCGTACACGCACCTGGTGCATAAGGTTCAGACAAACGCGCCGGAGATGCCC
>SLSP01000248.1 GCA_007130345.1 Thermoflexales bacterium | reverse complement strand
GCTAGGGGGCACGCCAAGCATCGAGTTTTTGACAAAAATCCCGGTACTGGAAAATTTATAGCAAACTGAAGTTTGCCCTACATTTCTTCATTCGCCATTTGCCATTTGCCATTTTCTCAGAAGGAGGCTGTACGATGAACATGAAAACCCGTTTCAAAACCGCCGTGGTCTTGAGCCTATTGGTGATTTTGGCCTTGGGCAGCTTGACCTTGACCGTGTGGGGGCTTCAAGAGACCCGCGTGGTGGGGAACGTCACCATCGCCGCCGACGAGTTCGTTGATCTCGGCGGCGGGCTGACGCGCGCCCGGGGCAACGTCCGCCTGGGTACGCATTTCTACTTGACCGGCCCCAGCGACGTGGTGGTCTTCGACGCGACCACGCTCAACGTGGATGGCTCGCTGGCCTTTGGCCGGGGCTCCCGGCGCGTGCCGTTGTTCAGCGGCGCGTTTGACTTCCTGGCCAGCACCGGTGCCATCCTGCGCAATCCGGGCCAGAGCTTCGATCTGCGCCTGGCCGGGTTTGCCGTAGACCCGGCCGGCACTAACCTGATCGCGGACTTGCGCGCCGGGGAAGTCCGGGGTCTGGCGGCCACGTATATCAGCATGAACCCCGCCGGCGGAGAACAGTCCCCGACGGATGTCATGTTCACCTTGACGGCGGACTCGGCCGGCCGGCCGGTGTTCACCGGTGATGTCATAGAAGCCCTCGACCTGACCACTGCCGGTGTGCGGTTGTACGTGGGGATGATGGGCGCGACACTGGACAACGACGGCATTGTTGCCGAGACCGCGCGCTTGACGTTGCCGGCAAAACTGGGGGGCCTGTCCATTAACGTGCCGCTGCGCCTCAACGCCGCCGAATTGAGCTTGAACGATGGCCTGGTCTTTACCCTGCCGGAGATGCTCTTTGGCGATGGCGAAGTGCTCAAAATTCGCAATACAAGCGGTCAACTGGTGTTCGATTCGTGGTCGGCGGATTACCGGTTATACGTCGAAGGCGACATAATTATCAATCTGCCCGAAAACGCGCAGACCATCCGCGTATTGGTGCTGTTAGGCGAAGAAAACGGCCAGCCAGTGTTGAGCGGCAGCCTCGATCAAGTGCGCCTGACTGTGGCGGAGACGACGCTGCAACTGCAAGCGGTGGAAATCAGCCTGGAGGGCCTGTTCGTGGAGGTTGCCACATTGACGCTGCCGGAGAATTTGGGCAGTGGGCGCGTGTTTGTCTACAACGTCAGTGTGACGCCGGAGGAGGGGCTCCAGGTCGGCGCGTGGGGCGGACAAATGCCCATCCCGCAAATCACCATCGGCGACCCCGACGGGCCTTACGGGGTCATCATCCACGGGGGCTATGCGGATATGGTCGTGATGGAGGGCGAGTACACCTTCCAATTTGATACGACGTTGGAGGCCTGGATCCCGGAGAGCCATCTGACCAGTACCATTACCCTCCGGGTCGCCAACGGGGACGTCAGCGGGCGTGTGCATGCCTTGACCTTCAATGTGGCCGGAGCGACGTTGCTGATGGAAGACGTGCTGGTCACCAGCGCGGGCTTGTGGGTAGATTTTGCGCAACTTAGCATGCCCGAAAGCCTCGGCAACGCGGCCGTGTACATCGCGGATGTCTCGATCACCGCCGTTGACGGGTTGATCTTGGGCGCGGCCGGCGTAGCGATAGATCTGCCGGATATTCACTTCCCCGGCGCGGACGCTCTGGCGCAGACGCGCGCGCCGGGCCTGGCCCGCGCAGACCTGCGCGCGCTGGAGGAAACCGGCGTGGCGATTACCAATAACCGCGCCTCCCTCAATGTCCGGGATAACTTCAGCCGCTACGAATTTGCCATCGTCGGGACGTTGCGCATCAACTTGCCGGAGAACCGGCAGGTACACGAGTTAAGCTTCACGATGGGGTACCATGCGGAGACTGGCGTTGAACTGGAAGGCTACCTCAGCGGCCTAACGCTGCACTTTGCCGGCTCGGAACTGACGCTGGAAAACGTGCGGGTGAACCACCTGGGGCTGACGGTTGACCAAGCGCTGCTGGTCTTGCCCGAAAAACTGGGCGGGCCGCGCATCTGGGTCAACGACATCGTTATCAACGGCGCCGGCCTGACTATCAGCGACGGGGGCTTCCAGTTGCCGTTGCTCAAGTTGGCCGAAGACCGCATCCTCGTGGTTGCCAGCGGCGAACTGACCATCCAGGACGGCAAATACGCCATCAGCGCGCGGGGTACCGCGACCGTGCGCATCCCAGAGAACGTCCAGACCGTCACCGCGGACTTCATGCTGGACTATGACGGCAATCTCCGGGGCACCCTCTCGGCGCTGAAGCTGAATATCGCCGGGGTGACGCTGGAGTTGGCGGAGATTCGGCTGGACAACGAGGGCCTGGAAACTGACTACGCCAAACTCGTCATGCCTGACCTGCTCGGCGGTGCCGAAGCCGATATCACGCAAGTCCGTATCACGCGCGCTGGGCTGGATTTTGGCACGGCCAACGTGACCGTGAATCTGCCGGACATGTACTTCGGGGATGTGATGCTCCTTACCCAGACGGTCGCGCAACTGGATATCGTCAACACGCGCGGCGTCACACCGACTACCAAGTATCAATTCACCGCGCAGTCGCAGATGTGGTTGAGACTGCCGGACAACCCGACGCAACACCAAAGCCTGGCCTTCACGATGACCTATGCCGCCGACTTGGGCTTCGCGCTGGCCGGCGAGGTCAGCGGCTTCGATCTCGTGGTGGCCGGGGCGGAACTGCACTTGTACGACATTCGTCTCACCGGCGAGGGGCTGAGCGTAGCAGAGTCTGTTTTGAAGATGCCGGAAAGCCTCGGCGGCACGACACTGACGCTCACCGAGGTCAGCATCACGCGCGACGGCCTCGGGTTGGGCGCGGCGCTGCTGGAGTTGCCGGACATCGAGTTCACTCTGGGGGCGCGCGCCGGGCGCGCGCCGGGGCTGGCCGCGCCGGCCCAAAATCACAGCATCGCGCTGTTCCTGTACGAAAACCGCGCTACCTTTGGCGTGTACGAAGGCCATTACCGCTTCAGTGTGAACGGGAAGTATCACATGGGCTTGCCCGGCGGCGTGGTCACAGGAACGGTGGCCTTTTCCCTGGAAACCGGTGAGGATGGCGACTACCGGTTGGAAGGCGTGTTGCCCTCTTTGCGCCTGACCAATCTGGCCGGCGCGACGCTGGACATCACAGATATGCGGATCAACAACGACGGGTTCTTTGTCTCCTCGGCCAGTCTCATCCTGCCGGAAGATTTTGGAACCACCTCGGTTACGGTCGCGGATGTCAGCATCACGGCGGCCGGCCTGCAAATCGGCGATGGCACGATCTCCCTGCCCGATATTACCTTCGCCGATGAGAACAGCCAGATCAAAATCGTCGCGCCGACCGCACGCATCCAAATTTTGGAGAACGCCTACGTTCTTGCTTGTAGCGGCACGTTGCAGTTGCGAATGCCCGGCAACAGCCTCGACGCCGCGCTCAACTTCACGCTGGCGGATGGGCAACTGAGCGGCGGCATTGCCGAGCTAGACCTGCTCATCGCCGGGTGGAAGTTAGACGTGCAGGACGCGCACCTCGACCGTCACGGCCTGCGGATCGCGCTGGCCCAACTCCACTTGCCCGAAAACTTCACCGACAGCATGGTCACGTTCACAAATGTCAGCATCACGAGCGACGGCTTGCAGTTGGGGGCCGCCTTTACCCTGCCAGAGTACCGGATCGGCGATGGTTCGCAGTTTGTCGTCCGTAACATCAGGGCGTCGCTGGCCGTCAGCGGCACGCACTACACCCTGGAAGCCGGCGGGAGGGTGGAACTGAATCTGCCCGACAACGCGCTGCAAGCCAGTGTGAGCTTCGCGGTCGATTCGGACGGCAACATTCGCGGCGGCATTGACCACTTGCGGCTGGATCTGGCCGGCGCGCGCCTGGAAATTGTCAACATGATGATGGACAACGACGGGTTCTTTGTCTCCTCGGCCAGCGTCACCTTGCCGGAGAGCTTGAGCCGGAGCGCGATCACAGTGACCGATATCAGCATCACCGAGGCGGGACTGCAAGTCGGCGGCGGCGTCCTCGCCCTGCCCGATATTACCTTCGCCGAAGGCGATGGCCGCCAGATCAAGCTCGCCAAGCCGACCGCGGTGATACGCACGGTGGATAACGCCTACGTTCTCGACTGTCAAGCCACCTTGCAGCTACAGCTTCCGAGCAACCACCTTACCGCCACGCTCAACTTCATGCTGGCAAACGGAGAATTGAGCGGTGGTCTGGAGGAGTTACAACTGCTCGTCGCCGGGTGGGAGTTCTATTTACGTGACGCGCAACTCGACCGCCACGGCTTTCGGGTCACCCGGGCCGAATTCCACTTGCCCGAAGAATTTGCCGATAGCATGATCGTCTTGGAAGGCGTCAGCATTACCGGCGATGGTTTGCAGATCGCGGCCGGGGGCTTTGCTCTGCCGGAGTACCGGATCAGCGACGCGCTCGCGGTGCGTGACATCACCGCGCAGTTGACCGTGAGCGGCACACACTACGCGCTCATGGCCGGAGGTACGCTGGATTTGAATTTACCCGACAACGCCCAGCAGATCGCGTTGAGCTTCGCGGTGGATTCCGACGGCAACTTCCACGGGGACATTGACCGGCTCTCGCTCACGGTGGTGGGCAGCACGCTGGAGATGCAGCGCGTGGTGTTCCACAACGCGGGCCTGTTTGTAGACGCGGCGACGTTCTACCTGCCCGAATACTTCGCCAGTCGCGGCCTCGTCGCTGTCGCAGTCACGGATATCAGCATTTCTGACGGATTGAACATCGGCAGCGGTGAGATGGTGCTTCAAGACATCATTATCGGCGACGGTATGCGCATCGCGCAACCCCGCGCCACACTGATGGTCGCAGAGGGACGCTATGGCTTGGCGGTGAGTGGGCAGATGATCATGAACCTTCCCCAGAACAGCGGGCTGAAAGTGCAGGCCAAACTCAACGTGGATGCCGAAGGGAACGTATCTGGGACGCTGGACTCTGTGGAAATCAAACTCGCCAGCGTGATCCTCGCGGTAGAGGGCTTTTACTTGACCGAAACCGGTGTGGCGGCGGAGACTGCTACGGTGCGCCTGCCCGCCAAACTTGGCGGTGGCAGCGGGGTCCTGTACGATGTGCGGATAGACAGAGACGAAAGCAGCGGCTTTCCGCACATCAGCATCGGCGGCGGGACGGCCAATATCCCGTTCCCCGATTTCCAACTGGGGGGGACGACCGGCTTCCACGTGACCGGTGTGATCGCCACATTAGAACTGCCTCAACGGGCATGGCAAGATTATAAATTCACGCTCAATGGCACGGTGGGCGTCTTCGCCCCCGGCGAGAATAGCGTCAGCGTTTCTGGGGAGCTTACCCTTGACCGGTGGGGCAATATCGGCGGGCAGCTCAGCGGGTTCGAGTTGACGGTTGCCGGGTTAGCGCTGGAATTGCAAGATGTGCAGGTTAAGGGCGAATGGTTTAGAGGAGAGGGATACTTATCCGTTGCCAAAGCCCGGCTGGCCGCTCCCGAAGCTTGGGGCGGGATGAGTGTGGCGGTGTACCAGGTGCAGGTGCCCTTCGATGGAAGTCGTATCTCCATTGGCGGGGGCGAGTTTGACTTGCCCGAATTCAAAGTCGCCGGCTTCACCATTGCCGGGAGAGGCGGCTTGATCCCCCAACCCGAGGGCGGTTATCGCATCCGCGCGGGAGGCAAGTTTGGCGTCCCTTCTCTGGCAACCGGCGGGTGCGCGCTGGGCGTCAACTTTGACGTATATCTCAACCCGGCGGATCCGGACGAGTTGGTGCTGGCGGTGCTGCCGCCGGAGGATGACGCGCTGCCCCACGCCAAGGTGCTGGCCTCCCCGGCCCCGCAGACGTTCCCGGCTATGCCAGACGCGCCGGCCGCGCCGGACTTCCTCGACCGGCTGGAGCTACGCGAAGTCGCGGTTGGTATGTCCAACTGCACCATCCCCATTGGGGCGAGCGGCTTCTTCTTGACGCGCGTGGAAGGCACGTTCAACCTCTCTGCCGCAAGCACGCGCATCAGCCTGGGCGTCGGGGTGAGTGGAGGCGTCGTGCCGCTTCTGAATATCCCAATCGTCACTGGCGATCTAGATACGACAGTGGAAGCCAACCCCTTTGTCCTGGAACTGCAGGGCGCGATCAGGCTCTTCGGGCTGTTTCAGACCGCCGGCGCGCACGCGCGGATTGACGCGCAGAGCTTCAGCAGCACCCTGTGGATTGACGCCATCGTGGCGCGGGGTGAGTTTACTCTCTCCGCGCGGAGTATTGATGGCAAATTCAGCTTCTCCGGCTCTGGTACCGCCGAAATCGCCGTCCCCAAAGGTAAAATCTTGAATGTGGGCGTTACCATCCCCAAAGAGGACTGGTTCTTCACAAGTATAGCGGTGCAATTTGGCGAGTTCGCTTATGATAATAAATCAGTGTACGGCATCAGAGGCACGTTGCGTTTGCTCGACTTAGACTATGGGGTCTTTGTGGATACCACTGGGGTGTTGACCACCGGCAACGATGTAAACCAATACCGCCTGGTGAACGCCGCGCAGATGCGGCGCTATCTGGCCGCGCCCGCGCTGATGACCGCGCGCGGCATAGAACAGCTTCAGGAAGGCCATGTGCTGGTCCGTGTTCCGGTTGCCCAACCTACCGATATGCTCTTCGGCATCGGCAGCGCGGTCGCCTTGCCGGGCTTCAGCCTGGTGACGCCAGAAGGTGTGGAAATTACGCCGGACACGCCGCCGGACACGCTGCCGGACAACGTGCAATTCATAGAGCAGTTTGTGGAGAAGCTCGTGGCCGGCGCGCCTGTCACCTTCACAGAGCAGATGTATATTGTGCAGATGGCGCAAGCTGGGGAGTGGGAAGTTAAACTCAGCAGCGCGCCTGGCCCGGAGGATGAGTATGACCTGGTAGTGTTCGGCCTCACGCCGCCGCCGGCGTTGGACGCCGTCAGCGCGCGCGCGACGGGGGACACCACCGCCGAAGTCGGTTGGGAAATCGTCTCGCCGGAAGCTCCGGTCGTTTCAGTCTACGCGACCACCGGCCCCATCACCTACACCACCGTCATCACGCAGGAGGATGGCATGACCGGCACGGCGACGTTACCGCTCTACACCGGCATCCGCGTAACCGAAGAGATCACTGCGCTGACGAATGGGACGCCGCAAACGGTCACGGTCGATCTGCGCAGCCTGCCGAGCGGCGACTACTGGCTGTGGATCGAAGCCAATGACAACCGCAGTGCGCCCGTCCGTCGCTACGCGCCGGCCCCGATCACCGTGCAACAGGCGCGGCCCACCGGCCCGTGGGATGCCGACATTGACGTGGCCGCCGCCTACCGCGAGCTGGCCCTGGCCTGGACGCCGTATCCCTCGCCCGACATTGAGGGCTATGGGGTGTACCTCAGCGCCACGCCGGGCGGAGCGACAGCGCTGACCGCCAGCCAGACGATCAGCGCGGGGTTGGCGAACAGCGCGTTCTTCGCCGGGCTGGAGCCGAACCACACCTACTACGTGGCCGTGGAAGCCTACAACGTCGCCGCAGGCTGGACGCTGCTCTCCACCGAGCAAGCCATCCACGCGCCGGGGGCCGAGTTCACGTTCGCTATCCCGGCACAGCAGAGCCTCGCCGGGGGCACCGGGCAGACCTTCGCCATCACCTTGACCACCGCGCTGGCCCCTTACCCGGATGTGGTAGCGTTGCGCGTCATCACGTCCCCTGACGGGATAGACCTTCACTTCCCGGCCGACCTCGTCACGCCGACCGTCACCGGCACGGTGGCTCAGGGCGTCATCAACGTGAGCGAGACGCTGGCCGAAGGCGTGTACATCCTGACGCTGGCAGCGGAAGGCGGCGGGGTACAGCATGAAGCCACGCTCGCGGTACAGGTGCGGGAGCCGCGCTTCATGTTGCAAGGGACGCCAACCGGCGTACAATTACCGGCAGGCCAGGCGCGGCATCTGGTGATCACCGCCGACCGCACGCACGGCCATCACGCGCCCATTGACCTGCACTTCGTCAATCCGCCGGCCGGCCTGCTGTGGGAACTCGACCGTTTCACGCTGCTGCCCGGCCAGAGCGCGACGTTGCGCTTCACCGATACGGCCTTGCTGGAACACGGCACCTACGCGCTGCGGCTGGAAGGCACCGCCAACCTGCGCACCGAACCGCTCACGCTGACGCTACAGGTTGCTAAGAGTGACTTCACCGTGCAAGTCGTCGTGCCGGACGCGCCGCTCTTCAGTGGCCGCGAAATCGCCATCCCGATCCAGCTCACCGCGAGCGACGACTGGACCGCGCCGGTGACGCTCTCCCTGGAGCCGCAGACGCTGCCGGATACCTTCGTCTACACTTTGACCCAAGCGACCGTCGCGTTCCCCGCCACCACCCCCGTGCTACCGATCCGGGTTGACCTGATGCTCCGTCCGGCACCCAACACCCCGGCCGGCACATACCTGCTGCGGCTCCTGGCGAGCGGCGGCGAGAAGCACCACCGCGTCCCGTTCTACGTCACCGTCGTCACCGCGCCACCGTCACCGCCGGAGACAACTAACCTCTACTTGCCTTTGGTCTTGCGGCAACGCTAAACGCTCTCCCGCATCACCCCCTGGAAGCAATTCCAGTCGTCGCAACCTTGCGAAGGGTATCCCACCTTCGCAAGGTTGCTATAACAAAACTGACGATTATTCAACTATTTTCTTGAGGAGTCCATCATGAACTGTTCCCCGCTCTGGAAAGCACCTCACTGCTGGCGAGGACTGAGTATCGCCGTTCTCTTGACCGCGATTTTAATCATCACGCCCCCTGTAGCCGGCCAACCGGCACTCGATCCCCCTGTGCCTCCCCGCCACAACACCGGCATTGACCCACCCGAGACGTCCGCGCTCGCTGCGGTGATCCCGGTAAGCGACGCCCATTTACAAGTCGCCGTGAGTGATTGCCCGCCCTTCATCATGCGCGACGCGCGCGGAGAACTCACCGGCATCGCGTTGGATTTGTGGGAGCGCATCGCGGCAGAACTGGGCGTCACGTATCAACTTCACGACTATGTGTGGGAAGTCATGTTTGAAAAAGTTGAGACGGATGCAGTGGACGTGGCTCTCTCCTGCATCACCATCACCGCCGAGCGCGAGAAACGCTTCGACTTCACCCACACGTTTCATGAAGCGCCGCTGACCGTCGCTACGCGGAAACCCAACTTGCTGCAAGACCTGAAATCGCTGGTTTTCACCTCTGACATACTGCTGATCCTCGGGGGGTTGTTCGGCGTGTCCTTGCTGGTTGGCCGGGGGTTGTGGATATTGGAGCATAAGCACAATGAGGACATCTTTCCCAAACGCGGTCCGGTGGGTACCTGGGTGGAGACCTTTTTGTGTGGCTTTATGCTGGTCACGCGGGGCCCCATTCACTACACCTATTGGCACACACTGCTGGCGCGCGTTATCTTTGTCATCGCCAGCTTTTTCAGCACGCTGCTGGTGGCCACCGTCACCGCGCTCTTAGCCAGCGCGTTGACCGCAGTGACGCTGCAAGGGCAACTGCGGACGCCCAACGACCTGCGGAACGTGCGCGTGGGGGTCTTCGCCAATACCATCGCGACGGAATACCTGGAGCAAAACCACATTGCTTTCACCCCTATTCGTAACGACAAAGGCGCGGATTACGACTTGGTTATGTTAGCGCGCGGCAAATTTGACGCGGTAATCAGCGACAAACCCATTTTTGAATACTTCCTGACTCAAGATCAGGACGTGGGGCAATTCCAAGACATTATCATTCTGCCCTGGAATCTGCAAGCGCAACACTATGGCTTCATGCTGCCCGAAGGCTGCCCCTGGCGCGAACCGATCAATCGCGTGATGTTGGATACTTTACATTCGGCGGAATGGCAAGCCGTACTAGATAGCTACCTGAAATACTGACGCCGCTTCGCCGGGTCGGAAACCGCATCTTGACGCGCCGCTGAACCGGGCTATTTGTAACACTTCATGGCTCTCTGGAATTTCGCCGGATGGTGGGAACAGAGACCCTTCGACTACGCTCAGGGTGACGCCCAGTGGGGAAAGCTTCGCTTTATCCGGCGAAATCCTGGAGACACCCTATCTCAAGCAGATGGCGAATACTTTGTGACACTAACCCGGTTGAATTTACTCCCAGGGGAACGTCAGTTCCCCGTTCCGACGTAGAGTCGCGGATCTGAGCGCGGTTGACTGAGGGGGGACTTCCGCCGCGCGTACTAATCCGCGTGTCACACTTCCAGCACCCGCGAGCGGTATTGCAGCGCCTCGGCCAGGTGATGGGTCTGAATCTCTTCCGCGTCTGCCAGATCCGCGATGGTGCGGGAGACTTTGAGGACGCGGTGGTACGCCCGCGCGCTGAGGTGCATCTGGCGCATCGCGGCGCGCAGCAGGACTTGGGCATCCTCGCCCAAAGCGCAGTGCGCGCGGATCTCCGCCGGCCCCATATCGGCGTTGCAGGCGAGCGTCGGCCCGCCCAAGCGCGCCCGTTGCCGCTGCCGCGCCGCCTCGATCCGCGCGCGGATGGAGGCCGAAGGTTCGCCCCGCGTCGCGCGCGCGAGTTTGTCAAAAGGCACGCGCGGCACTTCGATGTGGATGTCGATTCTGTCCAAAAGTGGCCCGGAGATTCGCTTGCGGTATCGCTGGATCATGCCCATTGCGCAGGTGCAGGCGCGCTCCGGATCGCCGTAGTGTCCGCAAGGACAGGGATTGAGGGCCGCAATCAGCATAAAGTTGGCCGGGAAGGTGAAACTGCCCATCGCCCGGCTGATGGTGACGACTTTGTCCTCCATCGGCTGGCGCATCACTTCGAGCACCTTGCCGCTGAATTCGGGCATCTCGTCGAGGAACAGCACGCCGCGATGCGCCAGGCTGATCTCGCCGGGCCGCGGCCAATTGCCGCCCCCAACAAGTCCGGCATTGCTGATGGTATGATGCGGGGCTCGGAAGGGCCGCTGCTGGATCAGGGGCGTGTCTGCCGGGAGCATGTCGCACACGCTGTAGACGCGCGAGACTTCGAGCGCCTCTTCCAGCGAGAGGGCCGGGAGGATCCCAGGGACGGCGCGGGCCATCAGGGTTTTGCCCGCGCCCGGCGGCCCGATGAACATGATGTTGTGTCCTCCGGCGCAGGCCACTTCGAGGGCACGCTTGGCGTGTTCCTGCCCCTGGATTTCGGCGAAGTCCACGACCGGCGGCGGGTCAACGGGCGCAAGCAGTTGGTCCACTTTGACCGGCTCTAGCGTATAGATGCCTTGCAGATGCGCGACCAACTCGCTCAATGTGCTGACCGGGTAGACTTCGATGTCGGGGATGAGGGCGGCTTCGGCGGCGTCGCACGCGGGGACGTAGAGCGTGGCGGTGCCGTTGTGGCGGGCCATATCGGCCACGGGGAGGACGCCGCGCACATGGCGCAGGCTGCCATCCAGTGACAGCTCGCCCATCACCACGGTCTCGGCCAGGCCATCCAGCGGCACTTGTCCACTGGCCGCCAGCACGCCCAGGGCGATGGGGAGGTCGTAGGCCGGCCCCTCCTTGCGCAGATCGGCGGGGGCCAAGTTGATGGTGAGGCGTTGGTTGCCGGGGAAATTCAGGCCGCTGTTGCGGATGGCAGCCCGCATCCGCTCGCTGCTCTCGCGCACGGCGGCGTCGGGCAAGCCCACCAGGGTCAGCGAGGCCATGCCCCGTCCGGCGTCCACTTCGACTTCGATGGGCTGCGCTTCTAGCCCTAACACTGCGGCGCTCCCGATTTTCGCTAACATGGCGTCACCTGAGCACCACGTTGGCACCGGTCAGCAGGCCCCGGAGCTGGGAGACTTCTTGCTCCAAGCGGGCCAGGTTCTGCGGCGCGCGCCGGTCGCCCTGTTGCTGGCGATGAAATGTGAACGCGGCTTGGGCGATTTTGTGATAATAGCGTCCCACTTGCCACCATCCGCCCAGGTTGCCATCCAGCAAGACGTGCGCCCGATTGATGCCCCGCCGCCACAGGGAGTGGAGCACGGCGCTCTCTTCTGCGCTGATAACGCCCAGGCCCGCGAGATGCGTGCCGTATACTTGGATGCGCTTCCGCTCCAGGAAGAATGTCCACGCGATGACGACTAGCAGCACGGCCACGCCACTCCAATCGGCGAAGATCGCCCCCAAAAACGCGAGGAAACTTCCGGTATGGCTGGAGATGATTGCCAGGCCGTTGTGGAGGGCGTGGGTCAGCAGGGCTATGCCGAACCCGATCAGCAGGGGCACGGGTTTGAGCCAGACCGTCTTGATTTCCAGGGCCATCGCCGCGCCCAGGCCGGTAAAGCCCGTGTACATCGCGTGGTTCAGGCCGAAGACGCCAGCGCGAAATACCGCCAGCCCTATCGCGCCGCCGAGGCCGCCGGTGGCATACGCGCCGCTGAGATACAGCACATTCTCGACGGCCGCGAAGCCGAATCCCGCCAGCCCGCCATAGATCAGGCCGTCCAGCGGACTGTGAATCTCGCGGCGCAGCACGATCACCATTGTAATCACGGCCAGCGCCTTGACGAACTCTTCGGTGAGGGGGGCCACCAACGAGCCGCCGATCATATCGTAGGTAAAGTTGTCAGGACTGAGGGCGACAATGGGGATATTCAGCAGAACTTGCATAATAATGGCTAAAATCACCGAGGGTACCGCGCCCCACACAAACGCGCCGATGACAAAGATGAGGGGTTCTTTCTCATAACGGTCGAACCACCAGAGGATGGCGGAGTAGAGGATCATCGGGACGAAGCTCAAGAGCAGGATTATCAGCATATCGAACATCAGGGCCTCCCTTGAAAATAGATGGTCATTACGAGCTTGTTGAGGAATCTCAAATGAGAAATTCCTCTGAAACCGGACGAGACGGATTATGCTGAGGGAGCGCCAAAATCTTCGGACGCTCCCCCGCCTTTTCCTTTAGCTGCGCCGTCGTAGGCTGCGTAGCAGCGCGATGAGGCCGCCCGCTGCCAGCAGGCCCCCGGCCAGGAAGCCGACGCCCTGCGCCACCGTCTTGGTCTCGACGGTGGGCAGCACCGCGCCTTCCAGCCCGGCTTCTGCGCCGTAGCTGCTGAAGAGCTGGCCCCAGGGCGTTTCCAGCGCGGCCTCGACCCGCTTCCGCCCGACGACGGGATACCAGTAGACGTTGTGGTAGAAGTTGCTGGCGAAGTATGACCACGGGACGATGGGTCCGCGCAGCAGCGCGTTCTCAAACGGCTTGAGCGCGCCGTGGTAGATGCTCTTCTGCCCGCGACTGGCGAAGGTGTCGTCGGTCTCGAAGTCCCAGCGTTGCGTCGTGGCTTCGAGGTCGCCCACAAACTCGATGTCTTTAGGATCGCCGACGCCCAGGCCCATCTCGTGCGCGATGCGCAGGAAGGGGATCTCGCGCGGGTCGAAGCCCTGGAGCATCGCCGAGGCCGCGTCAATCGCCACCTGATCCGCCGAGGCCAGCAGCACGTTCTTCTCGTGCCAGTGCATCGCGCGCGGGCCGGGGCCATCTCCCGCAAACGTCCCGTCCATCACGGCGAACAGGCCGGGGTGAATCTCCTGCTGAATACTCAACAAGTCCACCAGCGTCTCGTGGATCACGCTGTGCGTCCAGTGGCGCTTGCGGCCCAACAGCCCGCCGAAGGCGTTCTTCATCGCGCCGGTGATGGTCGTGAAGACATGCGTCTTCGCGGTCGGCAACTGGATGATGTTATTCCCAATTAGCACTTCGGGGATGTGGACACCTTCGGGGTAGATGTCATCCAGCACCAGGAACGGCGACTGGGGCTTGTAGGGAACCCACACCGTCTCCGGTTTGTAGATGTAGACACAGGGCACGCCATACTTGTCGGTGACGTAGCGCTGCTTGTTGTTGGCTTCGCCGTCGGCGGTATCCACGACGACCGTGTCGTTGTGGACGCCCACCAGGTCGTAGCCGGCGGCCTGGAGCGGGCGGATGACGCCTTCCAGTTGCCAGGGCGTGGTGGAGCAAGCCGGATACCACGTCTGCCACGAGATGTTGATCTTGAGCAGGGTCTTGTTTTCAGCCGGTAAGATGGTTTGGTATTCGGCCAGTTCGAGCAGTCGCGCGTAATCATCCAGCACGCTTTCTGGGCTGGTGCGCACGATGGCGACTTTCCCTCGGCCATGAAATTCTTTCCTTGTCATGTAGCCTCCTAGTGCAGTTTTGTCTCTCTATCTGCCAAGTATAGCCGGTTTACGGCGTTCTGTCCAGCATTTCTGCGCGCCGTGTCAAGTCAAATGATAATGTTACCGAAGCAGTGACGGTTCTGTCAGAAGATAATGTTACCGAACGCCCTACCTCCTTTGGGTGAAATTTCAGGACTAATTCGTCGTCGCCGTAGAGCTGGGGGCACAGGGGGCAAAGGTGGGGT
>SLSP01000205.1 GCA_007130345.1 Thermoflexales bacterium | reverse complement strand
GGGGGGGGGGGGGGGGGGGGACGCCACCAGCGCGCTGCCCACTTGAGGATCGGGGGCAGCCAACGTCCGGGGCCGCGTGGCGCGGCGTGGAGTGGCGTCGCGCCCTGGGCCAGCGCGTCCCCGTCGGCGCGATGGATGGCGATGGGCGCACCGGTCGCGCGCCGGATGGCTGCCGCGCCGCCACAGTGATCGACGTGCGCGTGGGTGAGGAAGATCAGGCGCAGATCGTCCCGTTGCCGGCGGCGCAATTCCCGCAGGACGAGCGCGCCATCACGCCATAGCCCGGCATCCACCAGCACCAGGCCCTCCGGCCCCTCGATCAAGTAGGCGTAACTCCCTATCGTCCACAGCGTGTGAATTTGCCAGGGTTTCAGGCGCGTCAAACGTGAAACTTCATGCGTCATGCGTCAAAACCATGATACATCACGTTGTTGATGCTGAACTGGCAGACCACAAGTGGATAGAAGCACGGCAAATTTCGGCCCCCTTGACGTTCTCTTGCACAAACAACGCGGCCCAGACGTTGGCCCAGGCCGCGTTTGCGCAGAGGTTTTTTAACCGGGCATCACTCCGCCCACTTGATGAAGCCGGGCAGGAAGGGTGTGACCAGGTCGGGGTGATGGGGCAGGATGCGCGCGGTGTAGCCGTGGAGGCCGCTCATATCACAGTGGGTTTCGGTCTCAAAGGTGTAGCGCCCCTCGCCATGCTCTTTGGCAAGCTGCATCGGCACGGCGCGCCCCTTCACGATTTCGCCATCGGGATTTACCAGCCCAATGTACAACTCGACGCTCACGTCATCCGGTTTGAGTTCGCCCAGGAAGACGTTGGCGCACGCCTTGAAGTGATCCCCCACGCGGATCTGGTTCGCCAGGTTGCCGTTGACGCTCTCCACGCGCACCTGGTTCCAGTTGGCGGTCAGGTGCGCCTTCCAAGCGGCCAATGCCTTGGCGCGGGCCATATCGTCGGCCACGAGGTCTTGATACCGCTCGGCGCAGGGCATATAGAAGCGCTCTGTGTACTCGGCCACCATGCGGTTGGTGTTGAAGAAGTGGCTCAGTGACCCGATGCTGCTCTTCATGTGCTCGACCCAGCGTCGGGGAATGCGCCCGCGATCCCGCTCGTAGAACATCGGCACCACGTCGCGTTCCAGCAGTTCGTAGAGCGCCTCGGCCTCCACCTCATCCTGATAATCGGGATCGTCGTACATCTCGCCTTGCCCGATGGCCCAGCCCACTTCGACAGCGTAGGCTTCGTCCCACCAGCCATCGAGGATGCTGAGATTGAGGACGCCATTGGCGGCGGCCTTCATCCCGCTGGTGCCGCTGGCCTCGCGGGGGCGGCGCGGGGTATTGAGCCAGACGTCGACGCCCTGGAGCATGTAGCGGGCGATGACCATGTCGTAATCTTCCAGGAAGACCAGACTGTGGCGGAAGGTGTCCTCGCGGGCCAGCCGCACGATGCGCTGAATCAGCTCCTTGCCGGGATTGTCGCGGGGATGCGCCTTCCCGGCGAAGATGAACTGCACCGGGCGCTCGATGTCGTTGAGGATGCGGGCCAGCCGGTCGGGATCGCGCATAAAGAGCGTGGCGCGCTTGTACGTGGCGAAGCGCCGGGCGAAGCCGATGGTCAGGGCTTCGGGATCGAGCACCTCTTCGGCCTCTTGAATCTCGCTCAGGGCGGCGCCGCGCCGGCGCAGTTGCTCGCGCAGACGGCGGCGCGTGAAGGCAACCAGGCGCTCGCGCCGCCGCTCGTGGGTGCGCCACAACTCTTCTGGCGCGATGTGCTCGGCGCGCTGCCACACGCTCTCTTCGGCAGGCTCCTCGCGCCAGCGCGGGCCGAGGTAGCGGTCATACAGCACCTTCATATCGCGCGAAATCCACGAGAGGATGTGCGTCCCGTTGGTGACGTGGGAGATGGGGATTTCCTCCTTCGGCATACCGGGCCATAACCCTTGCCACATGTCGCGGGTAACTTCGCCGTGCAGCTTGCTGACCCCGTTGGTGTAGGCGGCCAGGCGCATCGCCAGGATGGTCATGCAGAACGGCTCGTTCTGGTCATAGGGATTCTCGCGTCCCAGGGCCAGGAAGTCGTTCCAGGGCAGGCCGAGCTTGTTGGTGGCGAAGTCGATAAAGTAATGCTGCATCAACTGCGGCGGGAAGCGGTCGTGCCCCGCCGGCACCGGCGTGTGCGTGGTGAAGACCATGCCGGCCGAGGCGGCCTCGCGCGCTTCGGAGAAGGTAAAGCCCTGATTGCGCATCATACAGCGGATGCGTTGCAGGCCCAGGAAGGCGGAGTGCCCCTCGTTCATGTGATAGACCAGCGGCTCAAGGCCCAGCACTTCCAGCGCCTTGTACCCGCCGATGCCGAGCAAAATCTCCTGCTTAATGCGCAAGTCCTGGTCGCCGCCGTAAAGCTGATCGGTGATGTCGCGGTCGTCCGGGCGGTTCTGGCTGACGTTGGTATCCAGCATATAGAGCGCGACGCGCCCCACCTGCGCGCGCCAGATTTGGGCCGTGACCACGCGCCCGGGGAAATCAATCGCGATGGTCAGGGGTTGGCCGTCGGCATCGCGTTCCAGGTGGAGGGGCAAGTTGTCGAAGTGGTTCACCTCGTAGGCTTCCTGTTGCCATCCCGCCTGATTGAGATATTGGCTAAAATAGCCTTGCTGATAGAGCAGGCCGACGCCCACCAACGGCGTCCCCAGGTCGCTGGCCGATTTGATATGATCCCCGGCCAGGATGCCCAGGCCTCCGGCAAAGATGGTGAGGCACTCGGTGATGCCGAATTCCAGCGTGAAGTAAGCGATAAGCGGGTCACGGGTTTCGCCGTAAGTCCGGGCGAACCAGGCGGCCTCTTTCTCTTCCATGTGCTCATCGAGATACTCCACCACGCGCTCCATGTGCGCCATAAAGCCCACGTCGTTAGCCGCCGCTTCGAGCCGGGCCTGGTCAATGGTGCCCAACATCAGCACGGGATTATGCCCGGACTCCTCCCACAAATCGCTATCCAGGCGCAGCCACAACTCGATAATGTCGTGTTTCCACGCCCATCGCAGATTGTGCGCAATGCGCCACAGCGGTTTCAGTGGCTCCGGCAGTGAGGGAATAATAGAAAAGGTACGGGTTGGTCTAGGTTTCATCGTTGGTCTCCTTTCCTGGTCAGGAATTAAGGACTGTGAAGACTTGTCAGGTTTTAGAAACTTGACAAGTCTGGGAAAACTCCCTGGAGTATTGAGAAGATACAGACTGAGTGTATCTAAGGTAGCACGATTTGGCAATCGTGACAAGTCACAGCGCGCATTACTCCAAAACCGCGTCGATCTCCTCCATAATCCGCGCCGTCTCCGCGAGGGCGACGATGATCTGTTGGTAATGGCGGATGTCCTCGAAGCTCAACGTGCGCCCGCGCCGGTCTTTGAGCCATTTCTGCGCGGGCTGATAGCCGCCGATGGGGAATTCCCAGGCCGTCAGCGGCACGCCGTCGAAGTATTGCGTGGCGTTGAGCCACACACGCCCGATCCCGCGCGCGCCGTCGGTCAGCTCGAAGCCGGGGCTGCTCTGGGTGAGCCGCCGCGTGATGCGGTTATCGCCGGGGATGAGGTACTCGGTTAGGAATTGGTTGACGCGGGGCGATTCGAGCAGATGCAGTTGGCGCAACTCGCCGCCCAGGGCCACAAGCTGCCAGAACGTCTCCGCGTCGGTGGGATAGGGGACGCGGGGGAAGTCAATTTTGAGGAACTCCGCGTAGGTCTCGCGGTAGGTGGGGCTGTGCAGGACGGCGTAGATGTAGTCGAGCAGGTCAAGCGGGGTGAACTCCCCCTCTCCAAGATTAGGAGAGGGGGCCGGGGGATGAGGTTGAAAGGTCAGTCCTAGCCGTTGCGCGATCTCCTGGACGATGTCCATGTTGAGGTTGGGCT
>SLSP01000190.1 GCA_007130345.1 Thermoflexales bacterium | reverse complement strand
TCGCTTCCGATTGTAGCTTTGTATTGATGTGCTCCTGATTTGATAACTGCGTACACTATCTTCCTCCCCTAATACACAAATAGGGCCGATCCCATAAGGGTCGGCTGCTTGGACATTATATAAGGGTTGGTATATTTGTCAACCCTCTTTTTGAGCCATATTTGACGCGCTCATACCCTGTCGAGTCTATTTTACCACACTTTGCTTTATCCGTAGGCGGGCGTGGTTTATCCACAAAAGCAAAGCGCTTGGTTCATCCGTGTCCCAAACGAGTGTTCAGGGGCTTGCTTTTCTCGCGTTTCAGTGTAGAAAGGGCTGAATCGACCCTTGCATTAGAATATATGTTCTGGTATCATGGACACAGGTTAAGGGATTATGACTAAATCACAGACACGGTGGATCTGCCAACAGTGCGACTGGAGCTTTGCCCGCCAGATGGGGAAGTGTCCCAACTGCGGCGCGTGGGGGTCTCTGGTAGAAACGCTGGTCGAAGCGGAGACCGGCGGCGGGACACGTCAGCGAGTCGCCGGACGGCAGCGTCCGCAACGGCTGAGTCAGGTGGATGTCAGCAGCATCGAGCGCATCCCGCTGGCGATGGGCGAGTTCTCGCGCGTGCTCGGCGGCGGCGTGGTGCCCGGCTCCATCGTGCTCATTGGCGGCGAACCGGGCATCGGCAAATCGACGCTGCTGCTCCAGGTCTCCGCGCTGCTCGGCAAGGAGGAGCATCCCGTGCTCTACGTCTCTGGCGAGGAGTCGCCGCGCCAGATCAAAATGCGCGCGCAACGGCTCGGCATCGCGGGCGATCCGCTCTACCTGCTCTCTGAGACGGAGGTGGGCGCGGTGCTGGCCCAGGCCGAGACTATCGAGCCAGCCATCGGCGCGCTGGTGGTGGACTCAATCCAGACGATGCACACGGAAGACCTAAGCTCGGCGGCGGGCAACGTGAGCCAGGTGCGCGAGTGCGCGTCGCGTTACCAGCGCTGGGCCAAAGCCAGCGGCGTCCCGGTGCTGCTCGTGGGCCACGTCACCAAAGCCGGCTCCATCGCCGGGCCGAAGGTGCTGGAACACATCGTGGATACCGTGCTCTACCTGGAAGGCGACCCCTTCCACACGTACCGATTGTTGCGCAGCGTCAAGAATCGCTTCGGTGCGACGTCTGAGGTGGGCGTCTTCGAGATGCAGCAGCAGGGCCTGGTGGAAGTGACCAATCCCTCGGAGGCGTTCCTGGCCGAGCGGATGGTCAACGTGCCCGGCTCGACCATCGCCGTGACGATGGAGGGGACGCGCCCGCTGCTGGTGGAAATCCAGGCGCTTGCCAGCTACACGAGCTTCGGCAATCCCCGGCGCACCGTCAACGGGCTGGACTTCAACCGCCTGCTGCTGACGGTGGCGGTGCTCACGCGCCGGGTGGGATTGCGCCTCGGCGATCAGGACATCTTCGCCAACGTGGTGGGCGGGCTGCAAATCCAGGAGCCGGCGGTGGACTTAGCCGTCGCCGTGGCGCTGGTCTCCAGCATCCACGACCAGGCCATCCCCGCCGACCTGGCGCTGGTGGGCGAGGTGGGCCTGTCGGGCGAAGTGCGCTCGGTGGGCCAACTCGAAGCCCGCGTCAGCGAAGCCGCGCGGCTAGGCTTCCGCAAGGTCATCATCCCCCGGCAGATGCGGCGACAAACGCTGCGCGCGCCGGAAGGCGTCCAGGTCATCCAGGTGCGCTCGGTGGGGGATGCAATTGAGGCGGCGTTGGGGGCGCGGAAACGTACCGGATAGGATCGAGACAGAGACGATTGGGAGAAACTATGTCAGACACACAGACGAAAGTGCCGCAATTGAGTTATGATGCTACACTCAATCATCAACGCATCGAAACCAAGCCGTTTATAAAATGGGCCGGGGGCAAACGCAGGTTGGTCCCTGTCTTTTCTCCGCACTTTCCACCTATGAGAACCGTCGGACGTTATTTCGAGCCTTTCTTGGGCGGGGGCGCTGTTTTCTTCCATTTGCAACATCCCAAGTCTATTTTATCTGATAGCAACGCGACGCTTGTGGAGCTATATCAGATAGTGCGGGACAACGTCGAAGAACTGATTGGCAAACTTGAGGAACATACTAATGACAAGCGCTACTATTACAATGTACGCTCACAAAATCCAAAAGCCTTGTCCGCTGTAGAACGCGCGGCCAGGTTCATTTTTCTAAATAAGACCTGTTACAATGGCTTGTATCGTGTCAACAGCAAAGGAAGCTTTAATGTGCCTTTTGGACATTACAAAAATCCTCAGATTTGTGATGCAGAACGCTTGCGCGCAGCGAGCGCTGTATTGCAAATATCAACTATATCGGCGGTAGATTTTGAAGAAGCGCTATCTGAAGCTGGCGCTCAAGACTTTGTGTATTGCGACCCCCCTTATCATCCCCTGAATGAGACCTCAAGCTTTACATCCTACACCGCCGGAAAATTCGACGCGGACGACCAGCGCAGGTTAGCGCGAGTGTATCGGGAGCTAGATCGGCGCAATTGCCGCGTTATGTTGAGCAATTCGGACACGCCTTTGATCAGAGAGCTGTACCAAGATTTCCAAATCATCGAAGTTCAGGCTAACCGCGCGATCAATAGCAAAGCCAATGGTCGCGGGAAAATCACAGAATTGCTTGTCATCAACTACGGATTGGAGTAGGTTATGCCAACTAAAAACGATGTTGCCTGGGAACGGTACATCACCGAAGAGAACTTGCAATTGGACGGACGAACCCACAGTGTCAACGCCGCTCATCTGAAGTCTGTAGCCCAACGAGAGCCACGACTGATGATGAAGTTCGACACGCCCGATCAGTTACCCAAAATACTGCGGAAAAACGGGTATGCTGCCGTGGCGATAGCTCATGGCGATTATCTGCTGTTTCCGGGGAGTGTTTTCCAGCCCGTGGATAGATGTCAGCAAAAGGCCACGTTCCAATCGCAAACACGTTTTCCATTGGCAACGGTTGGCCGTGGCACCGGAGAATCGGAATATCTGGATAATGCTTTCAACGCGGGCATCATAGCGGCATTTACCAATAACGACGCGCTATATCTAACCATACGTGGGAGAGAGCGCACCCGTCCCTTTGATTTTCAGCTACGCTCCGGCGATTCGCCCATAGCTGTCAATGGAGTGCAGATTGAAGCCGATGCCGGCTATGAGGGGGCGCGTGAGATCATCTTAATCGAAGCGAAAATTGGCGCGCCATCTCATTTTAACATTCGCCAATTGTATTACCCCTTCCGTCACTTTGCGATTATCGCCCCACAAAAGCGTATTCGGACGTTGTTTTTTGCGTATGATTTAAGCGCGGCCACGTACACTTTTTACGAGTTCGTTTTTGACGATACCCAGGTATTCGATTCTATTCGCCAAACGCGCTGTTGTGTTTACTCGCTGGTACCTCGGCAAGCCTACACCATCGACACGTTGCTAGATGCGCGCTTTGAAACCGCGAATCACATAGTCCCCCAGGCTGACGACTTAAACAAGATCTTCGAGTTGCTCACGCTGATCAATCGCGGGCATAATACCGTCAGTGATATAGCGGACTATTTTGTGTTTGCTCCCAGACAGAGCCAGTATTATGGAGAAGCGGCTGAATACTTGGGCTTAATCACCAGAAAGCGTGGTGTGTTTGAGCTTACCGAAAGAGGGATAGCGTTCATTGCGACTCCGCCGGAAAAGCAACAAGTGCATCTAGCCAAACTGATTATTAACTCTTGGGTGTTCCGCGAAATCATCGCGCTGACCTACCGCCGGGGCTTTTTTACCCTGCAAGATATTGAGGAAGTGATTAAAACAGCGCGCACCTCAGAAGAAGAACCGCGTTACACGCAATCTACCGTAAAACGCCGCCGTCGCACTGTGATCGCCTGGGTAAATTGGTTGGCAGAACAACTTCAGGT
>SLSP01000481.1 GCA_007130345.1 Thermoflexales bacterium | reverse complement strand
GCTGCTCGGCCAAATCTTCTACGCCCAAATCCGTCGCCCGCTCCAAAATCCGTGTCAGCGCGCTGCTGGGCGTGGATTGTCTCCTCCGCGCTTGCGCGACTAATTGGCGCAATACTTCACCGACATCCAGCCGTTCTTCTGCTGCCAATATCTGCAAATCCTGGTACACTTGCGAAGGAATAGTCACTGTTACCGTGTTCGCATTTAACGCCATGGTTTGCCTCCGGTATCTATTTGCAACCAGTGTACTTAAAGCTATCATCTTGTCAACAGAAAATCACCTGGACATGACTGAAGAACGATGAAAACCTCCCGCCTGGATGACCTCCTCCTCGCGCGCGGCCTGGCCGAGAGCCGGGATGCCGCCGAGCGCGTGATCCGCGCGGGCGAGGTGCGCGTGGCCGGGCAGTTGGCCGACCAGCCGGGGATGCGTGTCCCCGCCGAGGCCGAGATCGCGCTGAAGGCGAAGCCGCGCTTTGTGAGCCGGGGTGGCGAGAAGCTCGACGCGGCGCTGGCGCGGTTCCCGGTGACGGTGGCGGGGCGCGTGGCGGCGGACATCGGCGCTTCGACGGGCGGCTTCACCGATTGCCTCGTGCAGCGCGGCGCGGCGAAGGTCTACGCCATCGACGTGGGCTACGGCGAACTGGCCTGGACGCTGCGCAACGACGCGCGCGTGGTGGTGATGGAGCGCGTCAACGCCCGGTATCTGACAGCCCTGCCGGAGCCGGTGGATTTGCTGGTTTCGGACGTGTCCTTCATCTCGCTGCGGACGATTTACGCGACCGCTATCAACTGGCTGCGACCCGGCGGCGACGTGGTCTCGCTCATCAAGCCGCAGTTCGAGGCGGCGCGGCGCGAGGTGGAGGCCGGCGGCGTCGTGCGCGATCCGGCAGTCCACCGGCGCGTGCTTGAAGCGGTCACGGCGGACTTCTCCGCGCTCGGCCTGGGCCTGCGCGGGCTGATGCCCTCGCCGCTACGCGGGCCGGCGGGCAACGTCGAGTTCCTGGGCTGGTGGGCGTTGGGGGGCGATGATGCGGGTTGTGCAGAGTGGATTGAGGAAGCAATGGAAGCGTCAAACGTGAACCGTGAAACGTCAAAACATCATGACGTTTGACGCATGACGTTTGATACAACATACGTTTGACGTGCCGAACTAGACAAAATGAGGTGTAACTCTATGGACTCAAAGCATATTAGAAATTTCAGTATTGTGGCCCATATCGACCACGGCAAATCCACGCTGGCGGATCGGCTGTTGGAATTGACGGGAACCGTGACCTCGCGGGATTTTTCCGGCGGGCAGGCGCAGCTTTTGGACACGATGGACTTGGAGCAGGAGAAGGGCGTCACCATCAAAGCGTCGGCGGTGCAGATGCGCTGGCAGGCGGCGGATGGCGAGACTTACGAACTCAATCTCATCGACACACCCGGCCACGTCGATTTCGGCTACGAGGTGAGCCGCGCGCTGGCCGCGTGCGAGGGCGCGGTGCTGGTGGTGGACGCCACGCAGGGCATTGAGGCGCAGACGCTCGCCAATCTGTATCTGGCCCTGGAAAATGACCTGGAAGTCGTGCCCGTTATCAACAAAATCGACCTGGCGACGGCGGAGGTGGCGAAGGTGACGGCAGAGGTGGCCGAATTGCTCGGCGTCCCAGAGGAGGAGGTCATCGCGGTCTCGGCTAAAGAGGGGACGAACGTGGCGGCGGTGCTGCAAGCGGTGGTGGATCACGTCCCGCCGCCGCCGGAGACCGACGCGGACGCGCCGCTCAAGGCCCTGGTCTTTGACTCGCATTACGACGTCTACAAGGGCGTCATCGCTTACGTGCGCTTGCAACAGGGGCGCGTCGATATGGATACGCCGCTGCTGATGATGGTCACGCAGGCGAAGACGGAGCCGGTGGAGGTGGGTGTCTTCGCGCCGGGAATGACGCCGGTCAAGGAGCTTGCGCCGGGCGAGGTGGGCTACATCGCCACGGGCTTCAAGTCGGTGCGGGAGGCCCGCGTGGGCGACACCATCACCGACGCGCGGAATCCCGCCGCCGAGCCGCTGCCCGGCTATCAGCCGGCCAAGCCGATGGTCTTCGCCAGCCTGTACCCCTCGGAGCCGGACGACTACGAGAATCTGCGCACCGCGTTGGAGAAGTTGCAGCTCAACGACGCCGCCCTGACCTATCAGCCGGAGACCTCACAGGCGCTCAAGTTCGGCTTCCGCTGCGGCTTTTTGGGCTTGTTCCACATGGTCATCGTGCAGGAGCGGCTAGAGCGGGAGTATGAGCAAGACCTGGTCGTGACCGCGCCGAGCGTGGCCTATGAGTTGCTGATGACCAGCGGCGAGGAAGTGGTCATCCACCGCCCCTCTGATCTGCCCGATCCCGCGCTCATCCAGGAAATCCGCGAGCCGTGGATGAAGGTGCAGGTCATCACGCCGACGGACTACATCGGCGCGGTGATGGAGATCTTCCGCCGCAAGCGGGCCGACTTCCTGCTCACTGAGACGCTGGATCAGCAGCGGGTGATGATGACGTTCGACGTGCCGCTGGCCGAAATGGTCATCGACTTGCACGACCGGCTCAAATCGGCCACGCGGGGCTATGCCTCGATGGATTACGCCTTCGACAGCTACCGCGTCGATGACCTGGTGAAGGTTGATGTGCTGGTCAACAAGGAACCGGTGGACGCGCTGGCGATCATCGTCCACCGCGACAAGGCGTATGAGAAAGGCTCGCTGCTCATCCGCAAGATGAAGGACGCCATCCCACGCCAGATGTTTGAGGTTCCCATCCAGGCGGCGGTCGGCGGGAAGGTGCTCGCGCGGGTCAATGTCAAGGCGCTGCGCAAGGACGTGCTCTCCAAGTGTTACGGCGGTGACGTATCCCGCAAGCGCAAGCTGCTGGAAAAGCAGAAGGCGGGCAAGAAGCGGATGAAGATGTTGGGGAACGTGGTCATCCCACAGGATGCGTTCCTGGCAATGCTGCGGTTGGATGAGGATTAGGTAAATTTGCGAATGGCGAATTGTAAATGGCAAATCGGGTACGCTCGGAGGGGAACGTCAGTTCCCCGACTGTGCGTAGAACCAAGCATACGCTAAAAATTCACCACGGAGGCAAGGAGAACACAGAGAAAACCTACAAAACCTTAGCGGATTCTGTATCTATGTTGTGAACAGGCAGAATTAACTGTGCAGCTAATCTACATATCGAGAATTTACGCAACACGTAACACGCAATAAAATTTTTAGGAGCCTTCAATGACCAGTTGGACTGAAACGTGGCAGACGATGCCGCCGCAGCGCCGTAAGCGATGGCTGTTATTGTTGGTGGCCGTCGGCGTGTTGGGCGCGATTTTGTGGCGGGCGCGGGCGGTGCTGGGGCCGTATGGCTTCGGGCTGGCGCTGGCGTACTTGCTGGCCCCGGTCGTGCGCCTCATCGAGCGGGGTTGGCGCAAACTGGCCGGATTACACGCCCGACTGGGTTTCCTGGCGCGGGCCTCTCGCCCGGTGGCTATCATCCTCACATACCTGCTCCTCATCGCGGTGCTGGTGGGCTTCTTCTCGCTCATCGTGCCGCTGGTGGTGCAGCAAGGCGAATCCCTGTGGGAGCAGCGGGAGGCAGTCTGGACGTATGCTTACGGCGTGGGCGAAGACATCCTCGCGCAGTATCGCTTGCTCCCGCCGCAGGTGCAGGGACAAATTGAGGAGTGGACCGGCAACCTGGTCGGGATGGTTGGCGACGTCGTCCAGCAAGCTGTCGAGGGCACGGCGGTGGCGATCTCTTACACCTTCAGCCTCGTTCTGGCGATTTTCATCATCCCGTTCTGGACGTTTTACCTGCTGCTGGATGTGCGCGAGCTAGGCCAAGCGCTGATTCAATCAATTCCGGGCCAATTCCGTCCTGATCTGCTCAAAATCGCGCAACTCATTGATGTGGACGTCAGCT
>SLSP01000568.1 GCA_007130345.1 Thermoflexales bacterium | reverse complement strand
GGGATCGTAGCGCCCGGCGTCGGCGACGTCGTACTCCGTCTCGTGCTTGACGATGCCCTCGCGCACTTCCCAGGTGAGATTCAGCCCGGCAAACTCCAGATAGTAGCGCGGTGGCTGTATCTTACGCTCAACATCCCGTGGAGGTGCTATGTATCCCGACGTGTGTTTGAAGTTACCCGAATGGATTGCCGAGGAAGTCGGCGATCCGGCGCGATGTTATGCCACCCTGGAGGAGCGGATGGCGTTGGCCGTGCGTTTGGCCGCGCGCAACGTCGTCACGGGAGGCGGGCCGTTCGGCGCGGCGATCTTCGAGATCGAGCGGGGGCGGCTGATCGCGCCCGGCGTGAACCGCGTCGTGGCGGAGCACTGCTCGCTGGCGCACGCCGAGGCGATGGCGATCATGGTCGCGCAGCAGGTGCTCGGCACCTTCGACCTGGGCCGCGCCGATCTCCCGCCGCTGGAGCTTGTCACCAGCGCGCAGCCGTGCATCCAGTGCTACGGCAACCTGTGGTGGAGCGGCTTGCAGCGCGTGGTCATCGGCGCGCGGCGAGAGGATGTGGAGCAGCTCACGGGTTTCCACGAGGGGCCGCTGCCCGACGATTGGGCCGGTAAGCTGGAACACCGTCCGCCCCTGCACCCGATTGCCGTCGCGCGAGACGTGCTACGCGAAGAGGCGCGGGCCGTGCTGCGAAAATACGCCCAATCCGACGGCCCGGTCTATAATCCCGGCGAGTGAAGCTGAGGTTTTCAACTGAGGATGAGGGAGGGAGCTAATGGAAGACGGGGAATTGACAGAGCGGGCGAGCTATATCGCAGACTTGGAGCGGCGGGTCGCGTGCCTGGAACGGATGGCGGAGATCAGCCATCTGCTCAACGCGACGCTGGACTTGCCCAAGCTGCTGCAATACATTATTGAAACCGCCACCGAGGTGGTGGAGGCGGAGACGGCCTCCATTCTGCTATTCGACGAGCGCACGAATGAGTTATTCTTTGCCGCCGCCACCGGCGAAAGCCAGGAGACAATGAGCCAGATCAAGGTGCCGCTGGAAGGCAGCCTGGCCGGCACCATCTTTCAGACCGGCGACCCCGTCATCGTCGGCGACGTGAGCGGCGATGCGCGCCATTATGCCGGCGTGGATCAGAGCATCAGCTTCCAGACGCAATCGCTGCTTGGCGTGCCGATGGAAGTGCGCAATCGCCGCATCGGCGTGTTGGAGGCCCTCAACAAAGTCGCGGGCGGGCAATTCGACGCGGAGGATGTCAAGAACCTCTCGACGATGGCCGCGCACGCCACCGTCGCCATCGAGAACGCCCGGCTGGTGGCCCGCTTGCAAGCCGCCAACCGCCGCCTCGCGGAACTGGATCGCCACAAGACCAACTTCATCAGCATCGCCTCCCACGAATTGCGCACCCCGTTGATGATCGTCCAGGGCTACGCCGGGTTCTTGCGCCATCACGCCACCGAAGAGACCAGCGCCGATGTGGACATGGTGCTGCGCGGCGCGCGCAAGCTCCAGACGATCATCGACCAGATGACCAATCTCAACTATCTGGAATCCGGCAAGCTGGAATTGGATCCGGATCGGGTGGTGTTGCAGGACGTGATCAGCGTGGTGTGCATCGACTGGCGGCCCATAATGGCGACCAAACAGCAGACGTTCAGCGTGGAGATGCCGGATCAGCCCATCCAGGTACAGGTGGATCGGAACAAGATCGCGCTGGTGCTGAACAATTTATTGGACAATGCCTCGCGCTTCACACCGGAAGGGGGCAGCATCAGCGTCAGCCTGACCCCGTACACCGGCAAGATCGCTGTGGTGGTGTCCGATACCGGCGTGGGCATTCCCAAAGACGAGCTTAACAACATTTTTGACCGCTTCTATCAGGTGGAAGATCACCTGACTCGCCACCATGGGGGCATGGGATTAGGGTTATCCATCGCCAGGGCCGTGGTGGAACAACACGGCGGCCATATCTGGGCCGAAAGTGCCGAGGGCCAGGGCAGCCGCTTCATCTTCACGCTCCCGATGGTGATGAGCCAGCGCGCGGGTAAATGAGCGCGCTATAGGTGTGACTTTACTGAAAGAACGCTGAAAAATCCGATTTTTTAGAAACTTGATACGAGATGTAGATTTTCCGCGTGCGAATTTCATATATTTAGTAGGTCGCGTGTGGAAAAATCGGATTTTTGGCCCTTTTTTCAGAGGACTCAGGTATAGGAGGGACACTATGCGTCGATGGATACAAAGGTTGATGGTATGGGCGATGTGCGTGGGCCTGCTCGTGGCCGCGCCCGCGTTGGCCCAGGAAGGCCGCCCGATTTCGCCCGCGCAGCTTAATGTGACGGCGGTGCGTGGGGAGACCGTCTCCCGCACGGTGATCATCCAGGCCACCGAACCGCTGACCAACGTGCGGGTCGTGCCCCAGGACTTGCGGCTCACCGAGGCGAGCGGGGCGCGGGTGCTGCCCGCCGAGAGCATCCGCGCGCAGCTCTCCGCCACGACGGTGGCGGCCCGCGATCTGTTGCAGGTGCATCTCACCTTTGACCTGGCCGCCGCGCCCAGCGGACAGTTCGCGGGCGAGGTGCTCATCCAGCACGCTGACGGCAGTTTCACCGTGCCGGTGACGGTCTCCGTCAAGGATCCGCCCTGGATGCCGCTCGGCCTGTTGGTGATGGGCGTGGTGCTCGGCGTGGGCGTCTCCTATTACCGGCAGCAGGGCCTCCCCCGCGATGAGGTGGTGGTGCGCCTGAGCCAACTCCGCGCGCAGATGCAAGTGGATGAGGAGTTGCGGGATGAGGGCCTGGGACGCCCCTTCTTGCATCGCATCGGCGTGCATCTGGCGGAAGCGGATGTCGCCTTGCAGGGGCAACGCTGGACGGACGCGCAAGCGGCCTTGACGCGGGCGGAGAACGTGTTGCAACATTGGCGCAGCGGGCGGCCCGACTGGCAGGCGCAGATCGAGTACTATCAGACGTTGATGCACCGCCTGGAAGACTTGGAGCATGAAAGCTCGTTCTACGTCGGCGAGTTGCAGCAGGCCGCGCGAGATGCCTATCGCAGTCTGCCGGAGCTTGACACTCCAGAGGCGTTCCACACCAAGCTCGGGCCGCTGACGGCGCAGTTGAACGAGTACCTGACGCTCCGGTCGCGTATCGAGAGCGTTGCCACACTTAGCGGGAAGTACCAGGGCCAGGCCCGCGCCCTGACCGCGAAGCTGAACGCGCTGAAGCCCCATGACGCCGAGGGCCAGCGCGCTTTGGAGAACAACATCGCCCAGGTGCTCCAGGCCGGGCGGTACGCGCAAGTTCAGCCACAACTTGAACGCCTGGAACACTTGATCTCGGCCCTCGACGCGGAGCACGCGGCGGCCTGGGAAGCCAAAGCGCAGGCGTTCCGCGCCCAGATGCAGGAAACGGACGCGGATTTTCTGCCCTTGCTCACCGAGATCGAGGCCGCCACGCAGCAGGTGGCGCGCTTGAGCGGCCCCACGACCCGCGATGCCGGCATGACCTTCACCGTCCCCAAGGGCGGCGCGGTGCTGGAATCCCTCCCGGCGGACGCGCCGACCGACGCTCTGCCCCAGTGGTTGCCCACCGTGCCCGGCATCAGCGTGCAGACGCTGCCCGACGGCCTCACCGCCACGCGCGGCCTGGGGAAATGGTTCGCCTGGCTAACCGACGCGCGCTGGCGGATCCGGCTGTTCACCTGGATCACCTACGGCGTGGCAGTCGCCTTCCTGGCGCTCTCCGGCTTCGTGGAGCTTTACGGCAATCGCCTCGACTTCGGCGCGCGCGGCGTGGCGGATTACTTCACGCTGTTGGCTTGGGGCTTCGGCGCGGAAGCCACCCGTTCCGCCATCGCCGATATGGTCGCGGGGTGGGGGATTTCTTCCGGCAGTCGGTAGCACGCGCGTAATCGCCGCTTTAGCGAAGTACCCCCCTCCCCGGTCTCTCCAGGCCGG
>SLSP01000146.1 GCA_007130345.1 Thermoflexales bacterium | reverse complement strand
GTATTTGTGAAAGTGATAGGTGGCTAGCCTGTATCACAGGCGTGCATTGTGTTACCCAATACCATCAGGGGGATTACCACGTAGCTCAATGATTTGGCGGCCCATCAATGTCCACTGGCGGCGAAACTCAAGCGCCGCTTGCCACGCGCTATCGCCCACGCGCCGCGCCGGGTCGATAAAGCCCCATCCGCGCTCCGGGTCCCAGGCGTGCAGCACTTTGTAATGCGACCAGCCCTCCCACCGGCGGCCCTTGAAGCGCAGCGGCTGCCCGACCACCACCACCGTCACCGCGCCCGCGTGGAGATTGCGCCACAACCGCGCCTCGCGGACGCCCACGCGCCAGCGCGCGGATAGGCCCATCCGGCGGAAGGCCGCCACCAGCGCCCAGGGGAACATCACCCAACCGGGGATGCGCTCCGGCAGGCCGCGCGCGTCCATCTCGCGCGCCAACGCCTGGGGATCGACGGCGGCCTGCCCCAACAGCGCGTTCGCCGCAATCGCCACACTGCACGGGCCGCAGTCGTTGGACTGGCCCTGGTAAGCGTGCCAGCGCTCCAGGGGAAGCGGCATCTTCAGCGGAACGCCGCGCTCCGGTTCGCTCACGTCTCGGATACCTCTGCCCCGGCGACGATCTCGCCCTCCGGCGTGATGTAGGCGTAGGACATATTCGGCGTATTGTGCGCCAGGCCGACGTGGCCCTCCCGGTCGAGCAGGATCAGGCCGCCGTAGCCGCCCACGCGCGCGTGCAGATAGCGGATCACCGCGCGGGCCGCCGCCATCGCCGGCGTGCCCGCCGCGAGCAAGTCGCACGCCATCTTGCTCGGCACGATGCGCATCAGCATCTCGCCGGAGCCGGTGGCCGAAGCCGCGCCGCTGTGATTATCGGCATAGGCCCCGCAACCGACCAGGGGCGAATCTCCCACGCGCCCCGGCCACTTATCCGGCGTCCCCCCGGTGGAGGTAGCGACCGCCAGATCGCCCCGCGCGTCCAGCGCGACCGCGCCCACCGTATCGGCGGGCAGCGGCGGTGCCCATCCACCGGTATCGTGCTTGCCGAGCAACTCGGCGGGATCGCATAGGGGGAGGCCAACTTCCTGCGCCAGAGCCTCCGCGCCGCGTCCCACCACAAAGTTGAGATCCGCCCGCATCAATATCCGCCGCGCCAAGCTGATGGGATGTCGCACACGCTGCACGGCGGCCACCGCGCCCAAGTTGAGCGCGCGGCCATCCATGATGATGGCGTCCATCTCCACCGCGCCGGCCTGGTTGAAATAGCTGCCGCGCCCGGCATCAAACGTGGGATCGTCCTCCAGCACGCGCACCGCCGCTTCGACCGCGTCCAGCGCGGACGCGCCCGCCTGCAACACTGCCCAGCCCTCGCGGGCCGCCTCGCGGCACCCGGCGATATAGGCTGTTCGCAAATCCGGGGGGATAAACCAGGCCCCGCCGTGAACTATCAGGCTTGGATGAGTCATGTCTCACCTCGCGTTGGATGTGGCTTGATTATAAATCGGCTGGCGGAGGGGGCAAGGGGAGCACCGCGCAGCCATTTGCCTTTTCGTCAGAAACGGGCAGAATAGTTTAGATTTTAGGCAATACCGCGAAAGTCACCCTGTTTGGGACACGGATGAACACAGATTGCACGGATAAAACCAAAAAATCCGTATTTTTCCGTGCAAATCCGTGTCCTTGCTTGAAATTAACCGGGGACCTCTTCTTGTTACAGGGTTAGTTTTGCGCTACTGCGATTTTGGATTGGGAGGCGTATCATCCGACGCACCACACTGACCCTCGGCACACTCATTATCCTGCTGGCGGCCCTACTCCGGCTGACCAGCTTCGAGACGACGCTCATCGGCGGCGACCAGTCTGCCATCCTGAGCGCCGCCGCGAATCTCGCGCACCTCAATGATCTGCCTCGCGTGGGCATCAAGTCCTCAGCGGGGATGATGCATACCGCCGTCGTGTCCTACGTGGCCGCGATTCCCCTTTTCTTCGTGCCGAGGGTTTCGGCAGTGCAGTGGTTCTTCTCCGCTCTCGATGTGCTGGCGGTGGCCTGGCTCTTCCACGCGCTGCACCGGGCGGTGGGACGCCGGGCCGCCGTCGTCGGCGCGCTGCTCTACGCCACACATCCCTGGGTGATCGAGTATATGCGCTGGATTTGGCAGCCGACGCACAGCGCGACCTTCTCCGCTGTCGCGTGCGGCGCGTTCCTGCTACTGCTCGCGCCCGGTGAAGCCCGCCGCCCGCGTGTGCTGGCGCTCGGCCTCTTCGCCGCCACGCTGATGGGCCTCGTCCATCTGGCCGCCGCCCCGTGGACGGTGGCCCTCTTCGCGCTCGGCCTGGGGCTGGCATGGCGGCGCGGGATGTGGCGCGGCTTCGCCTGGGGCTTCGGCTTGAGCGTGCTCGCCGCGCTGCCCTACGTGAGCTACCAGGTGCAGACCGGCTTCGGCGATCTGCACCTGGCCGCCAGCAGCGGCGGCGACGCGGCGATCTTCAATTGGGCCGCCCCGCGCCTCTGCTGGGAACTGGTCACGGGCCTCCAGGTGTTGAGCACGCCCCGCAATCCCCTCTGGGCCGAGAGCATCCCCCACCTGCCGGGGGCCTACGCCATCATCCCCGCGATGCTGGCCCCGGCCCTGCTCACTGGTCTGATACACCTCGCGCGCCGGTCGCCACGCAGCGCGCAATGGCTCTTCCTCATCGCGTGGACGGTGAGTGTGCCGGCGTTTTTCCTCCGCACCTCCGTCCACCTGCAACACTACTACTTCCTCTTCCTCTTTCCCGCGCCGCTGCTGCTCATCGCGCTGTGGATGGAGGACGCGCTCGCCGCGCCCCGGCAGCTTCATCGCGTGATGGGCGGCGTGGGGCTGATAGCGCTGCTTATCCTGAGCGCGTGGTGGGCGGGAATTTGGGGCATCCGCATCCGACTGCATCACGCGGAGGCCATCGGCGCGCCGACGCGGGGCTGGCGGATGGATCGGACGGCGGCGCAAATCGAGGCGTATCTGCGCGAGCACGAGGATACCCAGGTATTGGTGCTGAACGACTTCAGCGGCCACCTCTCGCCCTTCGATTGGATGCGCAACCTGCTCCGCACCGACCGCGTGCGCGCCATCCCCACCGCCGAGGGTCTGCTGATCCCGTCCGGCGCGAGCTGCTACCTGCTAGGGCCGGGCGCGAGCGAGGCGCATCTGGCCCCTATCGCCGCGCGCGCCACCTTTCGCCCGGAGCTGACCATCCCCGCGCCGACGCCGTGGCGCTTTGCGTGCCTGGATGCGCGCCCGGCCCTGCCCGCGCCCCTGGCGACGTGGCAGAATGGCTTGAGCTTGCGTCACACGGCAGTCGAGGGGGACTTCGCGCCCGGCGGGGCGTTGCGGCTGACGCACATCTGGCACTATCGCGAGGTCGTGCCGGGGGATTACCACCTCTTCAATCACCTGATGTGGGAGGATAAACTTGTCGCGCAGGTGGATGGCACGGGCGTGCCCACCTGGTACTGGCGCGACGATGATGTACTGCTCACATATTTTACGCTCTGGCTGCCAGAAACACTCGAACCGGGGGAGTATCGTCTGCTTCTAGGGAGTTACACCTGGCCCGCATTAGAGCGGATGCTACTAGAGGACGGACACGACGCTTACGAGATCGCTCAATGGACGATAGAATAACTCACCGGAGTTCGGCGAAAACGTCAGACCTCCGGTTTTTATGCCCCGAATAGGGCCTGAACGTTATCCAGGCGCAGTTTTTTGAAAAAATCCCCACTTTAGGGGTAAAAAACGGATGTCTTGAGGCACTTTCCCCACAAGCTAACATTCACCAAACACCAGCCCCTTACTCCTCGCGGTGACACCCCATACGACGCCAGGCATGCGGCGGATTCCAAATCTCGACGTGATACTGTTCCTTGACGGCTGCACATACTTCCCGGTGGCGATGATCGCGTTTTTGATTAGCGCGC
>SLSP01000104.1 GCA_007130345.1 Thermoflexales bacterium | reverse complement strand
GGAACTCTTCTTGTCACAGGGTTAGTTTTGCGCTACTGCCAATTTCCATCTACTGAGTATATGACTCCCCTGAAAAAAGTCCAAAAATCCGATTTTTCCACATGCAACCTACTACCTATATGAAATTCGCACGCGAAAAATCTATATCTAGTAAAAATCTCTAAAAAATCGGATTTTTTAGGGTTCTTAATGCTTGAAGCTGCGCTGTCCCGTGAAGGCCATCGTCGCGCCGTACTCGTTGACCGCCTGAATCACCTCGGCGTCGCGGATGGAACCGCCCGGCTGGATGATGGCCGTGACGCCCTCGCGCAGACCCACATCCACGCCGTCGCGGAAGGGGAAGAAGGCGTCGGAGACCATGACCGCGCCCTGTAGCCCCCCGCGCGCCGCCGCGACCTCGGCATCAATGGCGGCGCGTTGCGCGGATTCAAGGAAGCGATAGCTCGTGGCGTGCCGCGTGACCGCCAGCGCCTCGGCCATATTCCGATACGCCTTGTTCCGCGCGATCTCGGCCACACCCACGCGATCCTGCTCGCCCGCGCCGATGCCCACCGTCGCGCCATCCTTCACGTAGAGCACCGAGTTCGACGTGACGCCCGCCTCGACCCACCAGCCGAAGAGCAGATCCGCGATCTCCCGCGCCGTTGGTTCGCGCGCGACGCGATAGGTCACGCCGTCGCGCGTGGCCTCGGCGGGAAGCAGGTCGGCGGCGGAGCGCGTGCGCAGCACGAACGAGAGCTGCGCGATGACGCCCCCATCGATGAGGCTCTTGAAATCGACGAAGCGCTCCGGCGCGAAATCGCGCAGCCGCGCCATAGTCGCCACGCGCATCACGCGCAGGTTCTTGCGCCGGGCCAGAATCCCGACCGCGCCCGCCTCATACTCCGGCGCGACCACCACCTCGGCGTAGCGCGCGGCGATGGCCTCGGCGGTGACGCAATCGACGGGCCGGTTCAGCCCGATGCAGCCGCCAAAGGCCGCGATGGGGTCGCTCAAATCGGCCTTGACGTAAGCCGCGCAGAGGGTGTCGGCCATTGCCACGCCGGCGGGATTGTTGTGCTTCATCACGGCGGCAACAGGGCGGTCGGGCATATAGCGCAGGATGTTGAGGGCGTTGTCGGCGTCGGTGAGGTTGATCTTGCCGGGATGCTTGCCCGATTGGAGCAGTTCGGCGTCCGAGACCAGGTAGCGCCCCGGCGCGATGGTCGTGACCCCGCCCAGGGTCAGATTCCCGTTGATGAGCCGATAGAGCGCGGCCTCCTGTCCGGGATTTTCGCCATAGCGCAGGCCCTTGCGAACGCCGGCAATCTCCCACGCGACCTTCTCGTAGATCAGCGTGTCGCGGCGGTCATCGAAGACAAAGCTGATCTCCATCCGGTTGGGGAAATGGTCGTCCATCATCGCGCGGTATGCGTGGGTTAAGTTTGGGGACATCGTGGCCTCCTAATCAATGTACGCACGTTCACTTCAGAAAAGTATAATCCGCAACGCGAGGTAGGGCAACCGGGGCGTTGCGCGCCTAGGGCAATCGCATCTTGTTCAAAAAGGCTCCGAGTCCCCGTCTCGGGGACGGTTTCGGTGAGCAATGGCTGTAAATTAAGGTCGTTTTTGGTGTGAGCCGCCCCGGGGACGGGGCTACGAGCTTAAGATGCGATTGCCCTGGTTGCGCGCCCGCCATAAACTTGCCTCCGCTTCACGTTGTGATAAAATACAGGATGTGAAACCACGTATCGTGTTTATGGGCACACCTGATTTTGCTCTCCCCACGCTGGAGCGATTGTTGGGTGCATATCATGTTGTCGGCGTCGTGACGCAGCCGGATCGCCCGGCGGGTCGGGGACGCCGTCTCGTCGCGCCTCCGGTCAAGGAATTGGCGCAGGCGGAGGGCATCCCGGTGTATCAACCGGAGCGTCTGCGGGGTGCGGAGGCTATCGCGCCGGTGCGCGCCTGGCAGCCTGACCTGATCGTCGTCGCGGCGTTCGGTCAAATCCTGCCGCCCGCCGTGCTGGACATCCCGCGTTTCGGCTGCCTCAACGTCCACGCCTCGCTGTTGCCGCGCTGGCGGGGCGCTGCGCCGATTCAGGCCGCGCTCCTGGCCGGGGATTCCGTCACCGGCGTGACCATTATGAAGCTGGACGCCGGCCTGGATACCGGCCCGACGCTGGCCGCGCGCGAGGTGCCCATCCGCCCCCACGAGAACGCCGGCGAGTTAGAAGCCCGTCTCGCGGATCAGGGCGCGGCGTTGCTGTTGGAGGTCTTGCCCGATTACGTGGCGGGCCGGCTGGAACCGCGTCCACAGCCCGAAGAAGGCGTGACGGTAGCTCGCAGCTTTCGTAAGCAGGCGGCCCAGATCGATTGGTACCAATCGGCGGTTCAGTTGCATCATCATGTGCGGGCCTTCGCCCCGGTGCCGGGCGCGTACACCACCTGGGCAGGGCGGCGGTTCAAGGTGTTGGCGGCGGAGCCTGTTGAGTCCGCCGTGCCTGAGTCCGCCGAGGTCGGCACGGTGATATTGTGGGAAGAGCATCCCGCCGTCATCACAGGGGTGGGGTATCTCGTGCTCAAGCAAGTGCAGATGGCCGGCAAGCGTCCAATGAGCGGCGCGGCCTTTGTACGTGGCAGAGAGCAGTTCGTGGGAGCGCGGCTAGGCTCCCAAAATCCGGGCGAGGTATGACTATATCGCCCGGTCAGCTTGTGTATGGGATGGCGGCGCACTGGACGCCGGAAAGCCGAGAGGCGCAAACAGGGTGTTATGTATCGCCCGTAACTTTCAACTAGAAACTTACTCTTAAGGAGGCTCTATGTCTGGTCATAGTCACTGGTCAACCATTCGCCGGAAGAAGGAGGCGAACGACGCAAAACGTGGCGCGGTGTTCACCAAGCTGGCCCGCGAGATCGTAATCGCGGTGCGCGAGGGCGGCGGCGGCGATCCCGATATCAATATCCGCCTGCGGGTGATCTTGGATAAGGCCCGCAGTATGGGGATGCCCAAGGATAACATTGAGCGCTCTATCCGGCGCGGCACCGGCGAGGATAAAGACGCGGAAGAAATCATCGAAATCATGTACGAGGGCTATGGGCCCAACGGCGTGGCAATGATGATCGACGTGGTCACGGACAACCGCAATCGCTCGGTGGCTACAGTGCGCCACGCGCTCACTCGCGTGGGCGGCTCGCTCGGCAATCCCGGCGCGGTGGCCTGGCAGTTCGACCGCAAGGGGTCTATTTCCGTGCCCGCCAATGTGGATTTCGACACGCTCTTTGAGGCGGCGGTGGAAGCGGGCGCGCAAGACCTTGTCGAGGGCGAGGGCGAGGACAATCACGAGGTTTATACCGCTCCGACTGATTTACACGTTGTCAGCAAGGGCTTGAAGGAAGCGGGTATTAAGGTCACGAACGCTGAGTTGGTGATGGTGCCCCAGAATGAGATTTCGCTGGATGCCAAAGGCGCGGTGCAAGTCCTCAAGCTGATCTCGAACCTGGAAGACCTGGACGATGTGCGGCGCGTTTTCTCCAATTTGGAGATGACCGAAGAGGTGATGCAGGCATTCGAAGCGGCAGCGTAGCTGCGAGCGCGACGATGCGCGTTCTAGGTATCGATCCCGGCACCGCGATTACGGGTTACGCGGTGGTCGAAGAAACCCAGGGGAGCTTGCGGCTGATCACGGTGGGCGTGATTCGAACCCCGGCCAAGACTCCCCTGGCTGCGCGTTTGCAGCGGATTTACACCGGCCTGCGCGAAGTGGTCGCCGCCCATCAGCCGGAAGCCTCGGCGGTGGAGGAGCTGTTCTTCAGCCGTAACGCCCGCACCGCGATGGCCGTGGGCCACGCGCGCGGCGTGACCCTGTTGGCGCTGGCCGACGCGGGCCTCTCTATCGCGGAGTACACGCCGATGCAGGTCAAGCAGGCTGTGACCGGTTATGGCAACGCCGGGAAGCAGCAGGTGCAGGAGATGGTGCGGATG
>SLSP01000124.1 GCA_007130345.1 Thermoflexales bacterium | reverse complement strand
TGGGGTGGGCGTCGGGGTCGGCGTGGGGGTTGTGGTGGGCGTCGGCGAGGGCGTGATGGTGGCGGTGGGCGTCGCGCTCGGCGGGAAGAGCAATTCGACCGGAGAGATGTCGCTGCCGCATCCGGTCAACAGTAAGACGATACCAACGTATAACCACAGCAGTTTCTTGTTCATAGAAGAGATTATGCGTGAAATCTCGAAGCTGTCAATAGGTGACGGTCTGAGTGCGCCGGTTTGGGCAAGGGGGGACGCTTCATGTTTCACTCCGCGTGGGCGTTTACGGGATAGGCGATCAGGATCAGGCGATTGGCGAGGCTGGCGTAGGGGTGACACGTTACCAGGGTCAGTCGCTCGTCGTCGGTGGGCAGGGTGTAGCTGGCGTTGTCCAGTCGGACTTCTAACGGTTGTCCGGCTTCGGGCAGGATCAGCTTCTCGGCCAGTTCGTAAGTGTATAGCGTGCCATCTTCCGCCTCCACGGTGATGATGGCCCCCGCTTCGAGCCGGTAGAGATAGCGGAAGACTTCGCCCCGGCTGGTGTTGTGTCCGTTGAGCACGGTGTTGCCGGGCACGCCGAGCGATGCCGAGGTTTCGTGCCAGCCGGCCGCGCGCCAGTTGGGCACATCCCACATCGCCTGTAGCTCGTCCCCGACTTCGATCATGTTCCAGCCGATGGGCACGATGGGGGCGTCCAAATCGAGGGCGGGAATGGTGAGCCGAACCGGTTCCTGGCCTTGCCAGACGGGTGTGGGGAGCGGTGTGGGCGGTATCGCCTCCGGCAGGGGCGGCGCGTCGTACTCAGATGGCGCGGCATCCTCTGGAGGCAGGGTCGGTGGCGGCACCGCCGTCGCGGTGGGCGGGGCGGTGGGCGATGGCGGTTGTGGTGGCAATTCGGACGCGCCCGCCAAGTAGGACGCGATGGTCTGATAGTTAAGGGCAAGCCCTAGCAGTATCAGCACGATCCCGCTCCACAATAGGATAGTGATCCACTTTAATAGACGTGTGCTCATGTTTGTACCTTTGAGTCCCCTGAAAAAAGTCCAAAAATCCGATTTTTCCACACGCGACCTACTACCTATATGAAATTCGCACGCGGAAAATCTACATATAGTATCAAGGTTCTAAAAAATCGGATTTTTTAGGGTTCTTTCAGGTGAGTCACCTTTGAGATTCTGGGTCTGGTTCATTTTGCGGCGTCAAACGTCAAACGTCAAACGTCACAAAATCTTCTGTAAATGAACTGTGCCGACCGACCTTATCAGCCGTATTATAGCCAATTTTCAGACTTTCATCAATGGCTCTCCCTGAAAAAAGTCCAAAAATCCGATTTTTCCACACGCGACCTACTAAATATATGAAATTCGCACGCGAAAAATCTAGCTGTAACGCAGAAGCCGCCACCTTGAGGGTGACGGCTCGGATGCGCGCGGAACGCTACTATCCGCCGCAGGTGGCGCACGATGTTGCGCGGCACGAACCGCACGCGCCGCTACTGCCGCCCGCGCCTTTCAGCGGGCCGCTGCTGCTACTGGCGAAGAAGGTGGAGAGCGCGCGTTGGGTCGCGTCGCTGCCGCACTCCGGGCATTGGATCGGCGCGTCGATGTCGCGCATTGCCCGCCGCGCGCTGAACTTCTGCGTACATTGTTGACAACGATATTCGTAAATGGGCATGGATGGTCTCTCTCCTTATATCAGAGGCGTTCTCAAACGTCCTCGCGGTTGATGGTCTCGGTCAGTTTTTCCGCGTGGACATATCCGGCGACGGTAATCCGTTGTCCGGTCACGCCGGGGACGGAGGCCACGGCGCGTTTGATGTCCTGGGCCAGGCTGTGCGCCAACGGACACAGCGGCGAGGAGGGGCGGAAGGTGTAGCTCACCGCGCCCATACCTTCTTCTGCGACCAGGTCTTCTACCAGCCGCATCCGCAACACATCCAGGCCGGTTTCGGGATCGATGACCTCCACCAGCCGCATCAAAATTTGTTCTCGCAATGTCATATCCATAGAGATGTCCTCCCGTCACTTTACCCCATTATACCAGAATTAGGGGCTGAGGGGAAAGGTCGCACGTTGTGGTTCGTCAAACGTCAAAATCAATGTCAAAAAACCGCTGTTGGCCTCGGATAAGGTGAATCCAACGCGACTCTAGCCTTTGTGACGTTTCACGTTTGACGCCACCTAGACATCAATGATATGGGGATCGTTCGCCAGATCGTCCTCCTGCTTGGCCGCCAAGTTGTGCAGTCGATAGTTGCGGCGGATTTTGCGGCCCTCGAAGTACTCGACAAGGCCGTACCATAGCAGCATAAAGGCCGCGCCTTCGTCCAGGTTGCCGATCAAGGGGATATTGTCTGGGATGAATTCTATGACGCCGGCCCCTGGGTTGAGGATATAGATGAAGCCTAGCAGCGCGGCGAAGTAGATGAGCCACGGGGGAAAGCCGCGCAGCGATAGGGGCGTCGTCAATACCCCCAGACTGTCCGCGTCGAATCTCTGTATCGGTTGTTCCTTTAGCTGTTCCTGCGGTTCTTCATTCATTGTGTTTTCCCTCCAAATTTAGCGCGTAATTTGCGGCCCTCGAAGAACTCCACCAGGCCGTACCATAGCATAATCGCGGCAGCGGCATCATCCAGATTGCCGATGACGGGGATGAAATCCGGGATGAGGTCTATGCCGCCGGGGATGGGGTTGAGGATGTAGATGAGGGCCAGAAAAGAGAGCGCGTAGATCGTCCCCACCGAGTACCCGCGCATCGAGAGCGGGGTGAGGAAAATGCCCAAATCCTCTACCGGCGTGAGCGTAATATCCGGCGACGGTGCTTCTGCCGGATGCCAGGCCGCTGCTTTGCGCGCCTTGAAAGCGGTGGTTTGGATGGGCACATCCAGCGCCAGTGCCCAGGACTCCACCGCCCAGCACGCGGCTTCTTCGGTCAGATAGTGCGTCTCCTGGAGGACGTGGATCAACTGGCGCGCTCGGTGCTCGCCGGATGTGGCGGGCTGGATTCTGAGTAACGCCTGGGGGACGTGTTCCTGTTGCGCCAACAGCAGGAGATTGATTTCGGCCCGGCATTGCGCGCAATGATCCAGGAGCAGTCCTTTGAGCCGCCGGTGATCTTCGCAGATGCCCGCGCCGTATCTCCTGACGATGTCGGCCAGTATTTCGCGTGAACGGTTGTCGATCTCCACAAGGCCTTTCTCCCAACCGGGACGAAGACTACTTTTGTAGTCTTTAGACAGTTACAAGTACTACGCGCGTGCCGCGCTAAAGTTGCGCGCTCTAACGCAAGACCGTCTCTGTCCAGGCTTGAATCCACTGCTCGCGGTGTTGTTCGATGGCGGAGGCGGGTACCGAGACCGGCGACTCGGCGGTGAGGGCGTGTTCCACGAAGACGGACGGAAGCTCGGCGGTGCTGCTGGCGGGATAGACCCACATTTGCAGGGGGATGTCGCTCTGGAAGGCGTCGTCCAGCAGGAAGTCGATGAAGGCTTCGGCCAGATCGCGCTGCGCGGTTCCCGCCAAAATGCCGGCGAATTCGATCTGGCGGAAGCAAGCGTCGGGCGCGATGATCGCGCCGGTGGGCGGGATGTCCAGCGGGGCCTCGCTGAAGTAGACCTCGGCGGCGGGACTGGTGGCGTAGCTCACCACCAGGGGGCGCGGGCCGCCGCGGAACTCGTCGTAATAGGCCGTGCTCCAGCCTTCGACGACCAGCACATCGTTGGCGCGCAGATCGGCCCAGAAGTCCAGATACCCCGCTTCTCCAAACGCGCCGATGGTGGTGATGAGGAAGGCCAGCCCCGGTGAGGACGAGGCCGGGTTCTGCACGACCAGCAGTCCGCGATATTCGGGCGCGGTCAAGTCGGCGAGGCGTTGCGGCACGGGCAGGTCATGCTCCGCGAAGTAGTCCCGGTCGTAGTTGAGGCAGACATCCCCATAGGCGACGGGGATGGCGCGATATTCCGGGTCGAGATGCAG
>SLSP01000489.1 GCA_007130345.1 Thermoflexales bacterium | reverse complement strand
GGTCGTCATCGTGGTCATCATCATCGTGGGTGTGCGGCACATCCATAGGCCGCCGCTCAACCTCGGCGATGGTATCCACCATCAACATATCCTCATTCGCTTCGGCGATTTTGTCAAGCCAGGCGTTCTCGAAGGGCACACCGATGCTGAAATAGGCCGCCGCCCGGCTCAACGCCTGGAGCTGCTCCGGCTTCGGCTCATAGGTGGCGGGGCTGTTGCCCGGTTCCACCATCACCATCACCGCCACCCGCTCCCCGCCGATGCGCTCCACAAAGTACTTCTGCGGTACGATGCTCACCATCACCGTCAGCGGGCCGTCATCCTCCACCACCACCGGCGCCGGCGTTGACGCGGGAGCGCAGGCCCCTAGCGCGCCGACCAGCAAACTGAGCAACATCATCCATACAAAACAACGTCGTCCTCGGATATTCATAGTAACCTCCCTCAAAAATGGTCAATGGGTATATAGCGTTAGTGTCTTAAAGTCTTCGCCGTGTCAACCGCCGTCGAATGAATTCGACGGCTGATATACAAAACCCGTTTTAACGGGTTAAAAAGCTGTTCAAAAGGGCAAGCCAGGGCGGTTTAGCGCCCTTTGAATGGCAGCCGATGGTTTCAACCATCGGCGTGGCATAGCAAGACGTGGAACGAACTTTAGTTTGCCGATACGTAACAAACTGAAGTTTGTATTACATTCGCAAAAACCCCCTACTGTTAATGAAAAACATTTTCAATACGGAGCAAAAAAAGAGCCGGTTACTCTGTAGGATACTCTTGGAGCGCGTCAGGTGAGGGGGACGTGGCGCAGCGTCTTTGGCGCAGATGCGCCAGTGTCAAGATCAGCGCGACCGGCCAGAGGTGCAGGAGCATCGGGCCGCCGCACTCCGGGCAGGGGAGCAGCAAGGTCAAGCTCCACATCCCGGCGATGCCGAGCCACGACTTGAACGCGGCCCAGCGGAGTTTCGCCCATAGCTGCCGGAACACTAGGCCGCCTGGCTTGCCTGGCACGCGGGGCACAGGCCAGTCAATTCCAGCAGGTGCTCGGTGACGGTGTAGCCCGTCTGCTGGCGGACGGCCTCGATGAGCGCGTCCAGGCCGTTGCACGGGAACTCCGTCACGCGATGACAGCCCGCGCAGATCAGGTGATGGCGATCCGTCCCCGCGCTGGCGTAGCTGTGGCAGCGATGCTCGCTGTGGACGCGCCGCACCAGGCCCAACTCCGCGAGCAAGTCGAGGGTGCGGTAGACCGTCACCAGCCCCAGCGAGGGGTAGATGGCCCGGCCCCGGTCATAGATCGCTTCGGGATTCAGGCCAGCGTCGTTTTCATCCAGCACTTGCAGCACCGCCAGCCGGGGTTGGGTGAGCCTGTACCCGGCATCACGGAGAGCTTGCGCCATTGGGGGCGCGTTCAGATCGGCCATAGTCTCCCTTATTGAAAAAACGTTTCAATAAACTTGAGGTACATTGTAACATGGGGTGGGAAATTGTCAATTTTCGGCGTGAAACGTCAAACGTCACCGGTATCCCAAATCGGCGGCGCGGGTGAAGGCGGCTTGGGCTTCTTCCGGGCGGCCCAGGCGTTGCAAGGCTTGCCCGCGCAGGTGGTGGGCTTCGCCCGAATCCGGGTCGTAGGCTACAGCCGTGTTCAACGCAGAGAGGGCCGCTTCATTATTGTTCTTCAGCAACTCGGCCCATCCTCGCAAGAGGTGGCTTTCGGCGGATTCTGGGGCCAGCGCGAGCGCGCCGGAGATGGCGCGTTCTGGGAAGTCGCCTTGTCGCAGGTGGCGCGTCAGGTAGAAGCGGGCCACGGCTTGGTGGATGTCGGCGTCGCGGGGCGCGCGCTCTAGGGCGGCGGTCATCCAGGTATCGATTGCGTCGTAGGTTCCGGCGGCGGCCTGGGCCTGTCCCATCAGCAGGCACGTCGCCGGATTGGCGGGATCGAGCTGGTGCGCTTCCCATAGGGCGTCTTCGGCTTCTGCGGGAGCGCCGTGGCCCAGGTAGTACGTCCCCAGGAGCAGCCAGCCGAGGGGTTGCTCCGGGGCCAGGCGCGTGGCCTGGACGAGGTGGACGCGCGCGGGGCCGGGATGGCCGAGGCGGGCCAGGGTCTCGCCGAGCCAGGCGTGGGCCGTCCACGCCTGGGCCGCGTCGAGGGCGGCGCGGGCCGCGCGTTCCAGGGGGCAGAGGGCCAGCGGCCAATCCCCGGCGCGTAGTTGCGCGATGCCCCATTGCAGGTCACAGTCGGGGGCGGCGTTGGGGCAGAGGAGCGCGCTGTCGCCGGAGAGCAGCGCGTGGAGGCGGGCGATGTCGGCGTTATCGGGGGCGTGGGCCAGCCAGCGGGCGGCGGTGGCGGTGGCAGCGGCGCACTCGCGCCGGTGGAGGTGCGCGTCCAGCAGCGCCCGCAGCGCGGTCTCGTCCCCCGGATACGCCGCGAGGTAGGCGGTGGCGGCTTCGATGGTCTCTTCCCACGCGCCGGCTTGCGCCAGCAGGCGGATGTGGAGGCTGCCCCAGCGTGCGTAATCCGCCCCGCGCCGGATGGCCTCATCGAGGGCGCGTTGCCCCTGGGTCGGATCGTCCCACGCGCTGTAGAGTTCGGCCAGGCGCAGGGCCGGGAGGGGATCGGCGGGGCGATGGGCGAGCGCGTCGCGGTAGGCGCGCTCGGCGGCGGTGTAGGCCCCGGCGGCGACGTGGGCTTCGGCTTCGGCTTCGGCCAGCGGATCGGGGCCTGGATCGGCGGCGCGGTATCCGATGAACAGGAGCAGCGCCAGCATCAGGCCCAGTCCGACGCGGCGGAGACGGGCCGCGGTCATCGCCGGAGCACGAGGGGCAGGAAGACGCGGGCGCGCGCGGGCTGGAGCGGTAGTTCGAGGGTGAGGGTCAGTGGGCCGGAGCCGGGGGGGACGCTGAAGGGCGCGTAATGGGGCAGGTGATCGCGGCTGGTGGCGGTGAGCCGGTACTCGCCGGTGCGCACGGTCTGGCTGACGTGCCAGGCGACGCCGAGGTAGAGGGTGCCGGTGGGCGCGCTGAAGGTGGTGGCGGTGATGAGCGCGCCATCTGCCGCGCGCCACGCCAACGCGCCGGGGCCGGTGACGGGGATTTCGTCTTCATCCCACACGCCGTTGCCGTTGGCGTCGGAGAAGAGCGAGACGATGAGGCGGGTGGGGCGGGAGATGACGGCGGTGGTGGAGATGACGCTGGCCGCGTCCCAGGGCTGCCAGTTTCCGGCGCGGTCTCTGGCGCGGGCGCGCGCGTACCAGTCGCCGGTGTGGGGCAGCGTGATGGCGGTGGCGGTGACGCCCAGGGTCTCCTGCATCCCGGCGACGCGCGTCCAGGGGCCGGCGGGCGTGGGGGCGCGGTCGATTTCGGCGTACCAGTAGCCCGTTCCCGGCGCGGGGACGATGCCGCTGTGGGTGATCGCGCCGGTGTAGGTCAGAGGATCGCTCACGTGCCACGTCACGGTGTGGGTGTCGGGCGTCGTGAACGCCGGGAGCGGGTCGAGGCGCAGGGTGGGGGGCGCGGTATCGGCGTAAATCAGCAGGACGGGCGGCCCGCCGATGATAAAGCTGCCGCCATCCCCGGTATTGGCGGTGGCCGGGGCCAGGGGGAGGGTGAAGGCGTCCCCGGTTGTCGTCAGCGTTTGCGTGACGCCGTACATATCGACCAGGGTGGCTTCGGGGAGCAGGGCGGGACGGGTGGCGGTGATGGGCGTGCCGGACATATTCCACAGCACGTCGATGCGGCCGTGGGGCGTCCCATAGAAGGTGATGCGCCGCGCGGGATTGCCGAACGACCCGGCCACCTGATTTTCGCCGTGGAGATACGTCGCGGCGACCTGGTAGCTGACGTAAGCCGGGCGCGGGGACAGGTCGTTGCGCATCAGGCCGAAGTTCTCGTGCATGAAATCGTCGTGCATACGGAAGAAGAAGAACTTCTCGATGCCGACGGCGCGCGCTCCGGCGTAAGCCTGGATCACG
>SLSP01000528.1 GCA_007130345.1 Thermoflexales bacterium | reverse complement strand
GCGCCAACCGCGCGCGCCCGGCATCAGCCCCCGCGACACGCTGCGCGACGCCGCGCTCAAGGTGCTGCGCGCCCAGTTCGAGCAGATGGTGGCGAACGAATCCGGCACGCGCTTCGGCGGCGATAGCGAGGCTCTGCACGATATGCGCGTCGCCACGCGCCGGATGCGCACGGTGTTCCGCGTCTTTGAGGCGCACCTCGATATGAGCGAGATGGCGTATTTCCTCAAGACTATCAAGCGCACTAACCGCGTGTTAGGCAATGTGCGCGATATGGACGTTTTCTGGCAGGAGACCCAGGCGTATCTCGATGGCTTTCCGCCGGATGATTGCCCCAATCTCGCGCCACTGGCGCACGGCTGGAGCATCGACTATCGCAACGCGCGGGCCAAGTTGCTCAAACACCTCGATAGCGGCAAGTACCGGAGCTTCCGAGAGGAGTTCCGCGCGTATCTCGAAACGCGGCCGCCCGCGCCGCCGCCGCGCAAGGACGCGCTGCCCGCGCGGGTGCAAGACCGCCTGCCGGGCATCATCTACAACCTGCTGGCGGAGGTCAAATCTTACGCGCAGGCCCTCGACCGACCGCACGCCGCGCTAGAGCAGTACCACGATCTGCGGATCGCGGCCAAGCGCCTGCGGTACGTCCTCGAATTCTTCGCGGAACCGCTCGGCCCGGAGGTCAAGCCAGCGATCAAGGAGCTAAAGCTGCTCCAAAATCACCTGGGCGCGCTGCAAGATGCGGCGGTGGCGTGTGAGCGCATCGACAATTACCTGACCTGGGGAAGCTGGAAAGCGCCCAAGAAGCGCCGCCATCCCGACCGGGGACGCGGGCCTATCGTCGCGCCGGGCGTATCCGCTTATCTGCAAGTCCGCCAGGCGGAGATTGACACCCTCATCGAGACCTATCCGGCGGTGTGGGCGACCTTCGCCGAATCGTCGTTCAGTCAACGTCTTAACGCCGCCATCGCGGCACTATAGCTATAGTTCACACAAGGAGACTATCATGACCCAACCCCAATACATTATCCTGCTCGGCCCGCCCGGTTCCGGCAAGGGCACCCAGGCGGCCAATCTGCGCGAGCATCTCGATCTGCCCCACGTCGCCAGCGGCGATCTCTTCCGCTATAACCTCAACAACGAGACCGAGTTGGGCCTCAAGGCCAAGACCTACATGGATCGCGGGAAGCTGGTGCCCGACGACGTCACCATTGCGATGGTGCTGGATCGCCTCGCGCGGCCCGATTGCGCGGCGGGCGCGCTACTCGACGGCTTCCCCCGCACCTTGCCGCAGGCCCAGGCGTTGGACGCCGCGCTGGCCGAGGGGGGGCACGCCATCAGCCGGGTGCTCAATATCCAGGTTCCCGAAGAAGAGGTGGTCAATCGCCTGAGCGGGCGCCTGATCTGCCGCGAGTGCCAGGAGCCTTTCCATAAAATTTACAAGCCCTTCGAAACGTGCCCTTACGGCAAGTGCTATGGGGAACACCTCTATCAGCGCGATGACGACAAGCCGGCGACGGTGCGCAATCGGCTCAAGGTGTACAATGACCAGACCAGCCCGCTGATCGCCTATTACCGCGAGCAGGGCGTGCTGGTCGATGTGGACGGCGCGCAGCCGATTACCGAAGTCACCGCGTCCCTCAAGGCCGCGCTTGACGATCTGTAGCGGCCCGCGTAAAAAACTACCAGCGTTTGAGCGCAAGGAACACGGAGATTCAAAGTCCAAAAATCCGATTTTTCCACACGCGACCTACTAACTATATGAAATTCGCACGCGGAAAATCTACATCTCGTATTAAGTTTCTAAAAAATCGGATTTTTTAGGGGTCTTTCAGTAGAGTCTTTTCTGATACCGTAACAGATCCGGCTGATGAGCACGCGCCAAGCCCCCGTCCCCGGGGGCGGCTAGTACAGCGCGGCGGAAGTCCCTCCTCAGTTAGCCTCGCTCAGAGCGGATCGTCAGATCCGCGACTATAGGCGGAACGGGGAACTGACGTTCCCCGTGGAGCACATTCAACTGGGGGGTATTTATACTGCGCTGTACTAGACCGGGAGTACTCGCTTGAGCCGTCCCCGAGACGGGGACTTGGAGCTATGGTTGCGCGGGTTGCCCGCAAATCTGTGCATCTCTGTGTCAAAATTATCAAACTTACCAGGAAGTGTCCGGCAGTCTAATACGCTCTACCCGTGGAGGTCGCTATGCTCGAATCGGCCAATTTCAGCCAGAAGCTCCCCAAAGAAGGTTACAAGGCGCGGCTGACCGCGTGCCAGCATCGACTCCACGCGCTGCAACAGCAGTGCATCCAGCGCGCCATCCCGGTGATCTTGGTCTTTGAGGGCTGGGAGGCCGCCGGGCAGGAAGCGGTCATCGCCGGCGTGACCGGGCAGTTGGAGAGCCACAGTTACCAGCGTTACGACATCCAGCCGCCGCGCACTTACGAGACGCATCTCCCCTGGCTCTGGCGCTTCTGGCTCAAGCTCCCCCGTTATGGCGACATCGCCATCTTCCACCGCAGTTGGTACACGCAGATCGCGCAAGACCGCGTCGCCCAGGGCAGCACCAAGAGCAACTGGCGCAAGGCTTGCCGCGATGTGGTCAACTTCGAGCGCGCGCTGACCCACGATGGCTACGTCATCGGCAAGTTCTTCCTGCACATCAGCAAGAAGCAGCAGAAGCGGCGGTTCAAGAAGCTGCGCCAAGACCCCCTCCAGGCGTGGCGCGTGCAGGACGAGCAGTGGGCCGCGCATCGCAAATACGCCCAACACGCGCTCGCCATCGACGAGATGCTCAAGCGCACGCATACCGATTGGGCGCCCTGGGTGGTGGTGGCGGCCCATCAGCGCCGCTCGGCCAAAATCGCGGTGCTGGACGCGCTCATCGCGCGGTTGGAAGCGGCAGTCGCCGCAGCGGAGGAGGTGCCGCCATGCTAGAAACCCTCGATCTCAGCCAGACTTTGCCGCGCAAAGCGTACCGGCGCGACCTGATCCGCTATCAGCTTCAGTTGCGGCAGTTGGCGTATCAGCTTTACCTGCACAAGCGCGCGGCCATCATCGTCTATGAGGGGTTGGAAGCCTCCGGCAAGGGCAGCAATATCAAGCGCGTCATCGACAAGCTCGATCCCCGGGGCTACGAGGTCTACGGGATGGGGGAACCGGAGGGCGAGGACGCGGCGCATCCCTATCTCTGGCAGTATTGGCGACGCCTGAAGCCGCCTAGCGAGAAGCAAATCCTGATCTTCAATCGCAGTTGGTATCGCCGGGTGTTGAGCGACCGGGTCAACGCCCGCTGTCCGCGCCCGGTGTGGCGGCGGGCCTACTACGAGATCAACGACTTCGAGCGCCAGTTGGTGGATTCGGGCATAGTCATCGCCAAGTTCTGGATTCACATCAGCCGGGAGGAGCAGCGCGCCCGCTTCGAGGCCCGCCGCCAGGCGGCGCACAAGGCGTGGAAGTTGACCGACGCGGCGTGGCAACAGCACGCGAGTTGGGCCGCCTATGAGGAAGCCATCGAGGATATGTTGTTGCGCACCAGCACGGTGGCCGCGCCCTGGGCGCTGGTGGAGGGCAACGACAAGCGCCACGCCCGCGTCAAGGTGCTCAAGAGCCTGGTGGAGACGCTTTCTAGGGCCTTGAATTACCAACCGGAAGATATTGTGGAGGAAGGGGGGTAAGTAAGCGGAAAAACAGAAAGATTCCACACAAGACACCCAGGCTCTCCGGGATTTCGCCGGACGGTGGCGAGGCGGCATCCTTCGACAAGCTCAGGACAAGTTTCCGAGCGTAGCCGAGGAACCTTTACGGTGGGGACAGAGACCCTTCGACTACGCTCAGGGTGACGCCCAGGGGGGAAACCCTCGATTTATCCGGCAAAATCCTGGAGAGCCTGGACAAAGTCCAAAAAATCCGATTTTTCCACACGCGATCTACTACCTATATGAAATTCGCACGCGGAAAATCTACATCTCGTATCAAGTTC
>SLSP01000456.1 GCA_007130345.1 Thermoflexales bacterium | reverse complement strand
TTTTTGGCAGTAGCGCAAAACTAACCCTGTGACAAGAAGAAGTCCCCGGTTGATTTCAAGTAAGGACACGGATTTACACGGAAAAACACAGATTTTTTGGTTTTATCCGTGAAATCTGTGTTTATCCGTGTCCCAAACAGGGTGACTTTTGCGGTATTGCGATTTTTGACAGAAGACACGGGATAACTTTCCGTGTCTTCTGTGCCTGTATGCCGCAAGATAAACCTCACGCCGTGTCGTCGTCGTCCTCGTCCAGCACGGTCTCCGCCTTCATCAGCTCGCGCAGGAGCATTGTGGCGTAGGAGCCTTTGGGCGCGAAGAACGCGACCCGGAGCACGTCCGCGCCTTCCATCGCCCACGTCAAGCCCTCCGGCAGATAGCGGAGCGGGCGGCGCGTGCCCCTGGCCCGTACCGGGCGAAAATCCTCCGGCATCAGCCCCGCGTCAGCCAATACCCCCGCTTCGAGCGCGGCGGCTTCGGCTTGCGCTGCCATCATCTTGTAGCCGAACATCGGCCCGGTGGGGCTGATCTCCCACGCCGCCACGCGCGGACGCTCCGCCGCCACATCCTCCACGGTGAAGAGACCACCCGTATCCTGCTTCTTGGCGATGTCGCCCAGGAGCAAGCCGTCCATCACGCCGCGATCCAGCCGCAGCGTCAGCACGCGATTGAAGAGCGCGGATTGCAGCGCGCTGACGTAGAAGCCGCGCATCCGCTTAGAGGGGCGGCGGATGTGGCGCGCGCGCAGGCCCTCGGCGTCGTCGCGGAGCAGCAGCAAGCCGATCTCGTGGTTGTCGCCAGCGTTACCGAAACGCTGGACGCCGTAGCCGTTGGGCACGCCGCGCTCCGCCAGCCGCGCGAGGATGGCCTCGGCACGGGAGGCAGCCCCTGGCGCTACCTCGCGGATGCGCAGCGTGAAGCGGTTGCCCCGCAGATGGCCCGTGCGCAGCTTGTTGGTGTGCAAGCGCGCCCAGAGCACGCGCGCGCGGTCTAGCTCCAACGCGAGTACCCGCTCCGGGGGGACGCCATGTACCGAGAGCGTCTGCTCCGCCACCGCACGCGCGTCCTTGAGGCCCGCGCAACTCACGTCCCGCTGCGGCACGCCGAGCGCGTCCGCCACCTGGCGGATGAGGGCCGGCGTCGAGAGATCGCGCTTCTCCACGCGGAAGTAGGTGTGCTCGCCCGCGCCGCATGGCTCGTAGGCCGGGACCTCCTCCACGCGGAAATCCTCCGGCACGGTGCGGATCACGCCCCCGATGCCCGCCACGTCGGCGGTGAGGTAGGGAATATGCCAATCGATCACGCTTCTTCCTCCTGGCGATGGAGTTCGGCGTAGCGCTTGGCCTGCTCTTCGGGCGGGATGGGGATGGGGATGCCGTGATTCAGCAGTTGGACGCTGCGCACGGATAGCGTCGCCAGCAGCGCGAGCGTGATCACGAAGATGATCACGAAGAGCAGTGCGTGTAGGGCCGCCACGACCGCCATCACCAGCGCCATCAGCATCACAAACAGGTAGTGCCGGATTATCAGCACGAGCGCGCCGCGCAGGGCTTCCTTCACGGTGGACTCCTCGAAGACCAGCCAGCCGGTGACGAACAGCGCGTAGACCGTCCACCACAGGATGGTGGCAATCCAGAAACCGGTCAACACGGAGATGAGCGTTTCACCGGCGGCGAAGGGCAAGGCCGCTTGCCCTGTCCCGTAGAGGTAGATATTGAACAGGGTCACGCCATAGGCGAAGAGGTTGATTAAGGCCCACTTCCACATCGGCACAGCCAGCCTGCGCCCCGCCTGAATCATCTCCGCAAAGGTGACGTTCTCCTCGCGGGCGATCTGCGCGGCGGCCCACCAAATCGCGCCGATGATGGGCGGGGTAAAGAGGGCCAGCGGCGCCAGCACCACGGCGAGCATATTGCCGGGGACGAGGTAGGTCGCGCCCGTCCAGAGATCGCGCAGGCCCCGACTCACGGCCTGCCACCACAAGTCCGGGTCAGAGCGGGGCTTGGTATCGTATCGAATCCAGAGTAGTTTGTTCATAGAGTTTCCTTACAAATGGCAGATTGCAAATGGGTTGGTGTCTTGAAGTATTCGCCACATTATGTCAGGCTCCCGTCGGATTGCCAAATCCGGCGGTTAGACGGGGATTTGGCAATCCCCTCGAAGCCAAGTGTGATGGTGGCGAATACTCTGTGACAATAACCAAATGGCACGTTGAATTTCTTTATCAAGTTAGTTGCGTGTTCACGCATTACACAACACGCAATACACATTACCCCTCAATCTTCACTGCCTGGACAACGTCATGTCCCATGGTTCTATTCGGCCAGCAGATACGCGGTGATGAGTTGCGCGGTGGCTTCGAGGCTGTCGCGGTGCGTGCGCTCGTAGGCGTGCGAGGCATCGACGCCGGGGCCGATGAGGCCCACTTTGAGATCGGCGCCCGCGTGCCACGCGGCCTCGCCATCGGAGCCGTAGAAGGGGTAGATGTCCACGCGGTAGGGAATCTGGTGTTCCTGAGCCAATTTTTCGAGCCGCCGGCGCAGTTCCAGGTGATATGGCCCGCCAGAGTCCTTGGCGCAGATGCCCGCGCTGAACTCGTCGGAGTTCTGGTTGCCCCCGGCGGCGGCCATATCCACCGCCACCAACTCCTCCACGTCGGCGGGGATGCCGGACGCGCCACCGTGCCCGACCTCCTCATAATTGGAGATCAGCACATCGAGGCGATAACGCGGGGCCAGCCCGGCCTGGTGCAATGCCAGCAGCGCGCCGACGATGCAGGCCACGCCCGCCTTATCGTCCAGGTGACGCGAGCGCACGAAGCCCGCGTTGACCTCCACACGCGGGTCGAGATACACGAAGTCGCCCACGCTGATGCCCAGGGCCTCGGTCTCGTCCTGCGACGCGGTGCGCGCATCCAGCCGCACCTCGTAATTCTCCTCCACGCGCTTGAGGTCGCGGGCCTCTGGGCCGTAGATGTGGACGGACGCCTTCGTCGGCAGAATCGTGCCGCGATAGGCCCGCCCCTCGCCGGTGACAACGGTGCAGCCCTCGCCCTCGACGGCGTGCCAGTCGTAGCTCCCTAGCGGCGTGAGGCGCAACCGCCCGCTCTCCTTGACGCGGCGCACCATCGCGCCCAGGGTATCCACATGCGCCGTGAGCGCGCGGGGATGGGCGTCGTCGCCGGGCCAGGTGAGCACCAGACCGCCCTTGTGCGTCCGGCGGATGTCCAGCGGTAGCTCGGCCACGCCCGCTTCCACGCGCGCCATCGCTTGCTCCGTGTCGCCAGTGGGGCTGGGCGTGTTCAGCAGGTCTACCAGAAAGTCTAAAGTCTCATCCATTGGGATGGGGGGGAGGTTCATCAGGGTCTCCTTTTTGCTATAGGCTTAATTGCCCGTCAAACGTCGTGCGTCAAACGTCAAAACCATGAAACAATAACGCGGTTTTCGGCCTGGCAAGCCCTGAATTTGTGTGTTCGTGGTCAGCCAGTCTTTGCTGAACGCTTGTCAAGCGAAAATCCGCGCTCATTCGATCTTCCCCCGCAACCCGCGCAGCACGCGCTCCACGGTGAACGGGAAGCGGTTGTACCACACGCCCACCGCGTCGCGCAGGGCGGCGTGGACGGCCCCGGCCACCGGGATGAAGGGCATTTCGGCCATGCCGCGCGCGCCCCAGGGGCCGTTCGGCTCCGGGTTCTCGATGATGATGGCCTCCACGCGGTCGGGGATGTCCTGGATGGTGGGGATGAGGTAGGTGCTCAACGAGCGCGTCAGCGGATGCCCGCCCGCTTCGATGAAGTGTTCGGTGGTGGCCCACCCTAGCCCCTGGACGACCCCGCCCTCGATCTGGCCTTCGAGCAGGCGTGGGTTGATGGCCTGGCCCACGTCGTTGGCGCAGACGAGGCGCGGGAAGGTGCAGTAGCCCATCCGCGTGTCCACCGCCACCTCTGCGGCGATGGCGACGTAGCCATAGGAGAAGTTGGGAT
>SLSP01000184.1 GCA_007130345.1 Thermoflexales bacterium | reverse complement strand
GCCGGCACGAGCGGCTGGAACGCGGTCAGGAAGGCGTCCACGTCGCTCTGTGGCGTGATGCTGGCTTCCGCTGCCACCAGCGCCCGGTAGAGCGCGATCTCAGACTCTTCCACCAGCAGCGTCTCGTCGAGGGGGAAGCGCGGCTGCTCCCGCGTGATGCGGACGCAGCGGGCGTAGTTGTCGAGCAGCACGGGCCAGTCCTCGCGGGCCACCCACACCGTCAACTGCCGCACCGCCTCTCGCGCCAACACGGGCTGGTCGCCGCGCGCGGCCAGCACCGCCGCGACTACGTCGTGGGCGAAGCCCTCCTCGCGCAGCATCACCTGGAAGCGCCCCTGCACAAACGCGATAGCGGCTTCCAGCGCCTCCGGCTCCGTGGCGACCGGCAGCGTCCGCGCCGCCTGCGCCAGCAGCTCGCGCACCGACAGCGCGAGGCCGTGTTCCAGCAGAATCTGCACCACGCCCGCCGCCGCGCGTCGCAGCCCGTAGGGGTCGGTGGAGCCGGTGGGCGCCATCCCCACCGCGAACAGCCCCGCGAGGCTGTCGCAGCGGTCGGCCAGCGCCAGCACGATGCCCGGCAGGCTCTCCGGCAGACGGTCGCCCGCCGAGCGCGGCAGGTAGTGCTCGGCGATGGCCTGCGCCACCGCCGGCGTCTCGCCGGAGCGCAGCGCGTACTCGCGCCCCATCACGCCTTGCAAGCTGGTCATCTCTACGACCATCTTCGTGGCGAGGTCGGCCTTTGCCAGATGCGCGGCGCGCTTGAGCACGTCCAGCTCCAGCGGCGGTATCCGCACCTGTACGCCCATCCACGGGGCCAGCGCCTCCAGCCGGTGCGTCTTGTCGAGCATCGAGCCAAGCTCCGTCTGGAAGGTCAGCGTGTCCAGCGCGTCCACGTAGGCGGCCAGGGGCTTGCGGCAATCCTGGTTGTAGAAGTACTCGGCGTCGGCGTACCGGGCGCGGATGACGTCCTCGTTGCCCTGGCGCACCAGGTCGAGCTTCTCTGCGCTGCCGTTGCGCACGGTGATGAAGTGCGCCATCACCCGCCCGCGCGCGTCGAGCACGGGGAAGTAGCGCTGATGTTTCTTCATCACGGCGATGAGCACGTCCTGCGGCAGTGCCAGATAGCGCTTCTCGAAGCTGCCGAGCAGCGCGGTGGGCGTTTCAACCAGATGCGCCACCTCTTCCAGCAACGCGGGATCATCGGGAATCACGCCGCCGACCTCCGCCGCGACCGCCTGGGCCTGCCGCAAAATCTCGGCCTGACGCGCTTCGGCGTCGACGAGGACACCGTAAGAGGCCAGGGTTGGCTGATAGTCGTCCGCCGCGCTCAGGGCGACCTCCGGCGATCCGGCGGGACGCGGGCCGCGCGTCACGCGCCCGCTTTCGATGCCAGCGTAGGCGCAGGGGACGACTTGCTCGCCGAGCAGGGCCGTCAGCCAGCGGATGGGGCGGCTGAACGCGACGCCGCTCTCGTTCCAGCGCATCGAGCGGGGGAAGTGCAACTGCGCGATCCAGCCGGGCAGCGCTTCAGCCAACACGTCGAGCGCGGGGCGGCCCGCAATCTGCTGCACAGCGACGACGTACTCGCCGCCATCCACCTCTTTGACCTGGAGAGCGCTCACGTCCAGGCCCTTCGAGCGGGCGAAGCCCTGCGCCGCGCGCGTGGGATGCCCCTCCGCGTCGAAGGCGGCGCGGGCCGGCGGGCCTTTGACCTCGCGGGTCTCGTCCTCTTGCTTGAGCGCCAGCCCCTCCACGTAGACCACGAGGCGGCGCGGCGTCCCCCAGATGTACACGTCGCCGTGATCCAGCCGCGTCTCGGCCAACGCCTCTGGGATGAAGGCGCGCAACTGAGCCAGCGCGTCGCTGAGGTGCGCGGCGGGCAACTCCTCCACGCCAATCTCGAAGAGTAAGGGCGCGCGGCCCTCCGTCACCGGCTCCGGCGGTTCGGACTCGCGCTCGCGCAGGGGGAGGTGCATCAGCGCGCCGCCCCATCCCGTCATTGCCGCCAGGCCGGGCCGATCCAGCCAGGGGTATCCGGCGGTTTCCCGCTGCGCCAGGTACAGGTCGGCCACGCGCCGGGTCAGGTCGCGCATCCGCTTGAAGAAGAGCGCGCGCTCCGTGACCCCCACCGTCCCCCGCGAATCCAGCAGATTGAAGGTGTGCGAGCTGCGCAGGATGTAATCCAGCGCGGGGACGACCAACGCTTGCTCCAGCGCGAGTTGCGTTTCGCGCTCGTACAGGTCGTAGAGGCTGCGCAGGCGGTCGATGTCGGCGAAATCGAAGGCGTAACGGCAGTGATCGATCTCCTGGTCGCGCAGGATTTCGCCGTAGGTGTGGTGCTCGTCCCAGGCCATATCCCAAACCGAGCGCGCGTTTTGCAGGTACATCACGATGCGTTCCAGGCCGTAGGTGATCTCCACGGCGGGCACATCCAGCGTCACGCCGCCGGCCTGTTGGAAGTAGGTGAACTGCGTGATCTCCTGGCCGTCCAGCCACACCTCCCAGCCCAGACCCCACGCGCCGAGGGCGGGGCTTTCCCAGTTGTCTTCCACAAAGCGGATGTCGTGCTCGTCGCGGCGGATGCCGAGGACTTCCAGGCTCTTGAGATAGCGCTCCTGGGGATCGCCGGGGTCGGGTTTGAGGATGACCTGCATCTGCGTGTGCATCTGCATCCGGTTGGGATTGTCGGCGTAGCGGCCATCATCGGGCCGATAGGACGGCTCGATGTAGGCCACATTCCACGGTTCCGGGCCGAGCACGCGCAAGACCGTCGCCGGGTTCATCGTCCCCGCGCCGACTTTCTCGCTGTAGGGCTGCCAGATCAGCGCGCCCTGGTCGGCCCAGTAGCGTTGTAATCGTAAAATCACTTCTTGAAACGTTAGCATGGTTAAATATCACCTCGTTGTAATGATGTCAGGAAGACTTCGTGAACTATATCCGGCACATCAACCAGCAATGACTGGCTGGCTCAGGTGCGTTGTTTATGCTTGAAGCGCTGCGCGGTCAAAAATTCTGCGACTTCACGTAGTGCTGCGAGTTGTTGTTCCATGGTGTCTCCACTCAGCAAGCTGACGCAGTCGTTCATGCATCGCCCGCCAGTGTATACTTTTTTCCTCAAGAAAACGCGCGTCGCTCTCTGGGGCGAGGGTAGCTGCCAGCGCGCATAACTCGAAGAACTGTGTCAGGCTTTCCGTGACAGTCAATTTTTGCAGGATGGCGCGTTGTTCATCACGTTCCCAGGTATTGTATTGCTGATAGCCTTCTAATTGTTCGCGTAAGGTTCTCTGTTCTGACATTTCACTTGAATGTGAATGCAATCAGTGGCCCGCTGTTAGATACAACTTCAGGTACTTCAAGCATTATCGGTACACCATGATTTGACAACGGCAAGTTCTTCTGTCCATTCTTCGGACGTAAGTTGGAAGTAGTCCATCCCTTTCCGCGCTAAGAGGGATATGAAACCACGTCGCGTTAAGCCTAACCATTCGGCTGCTTTGCCGCCAGAAATGCGGCCTTCCTGATACAGCCCCAAAATTGTAAATTCATGGACGGCTTCTGCAAGCTGTGATTGCGTACCGAGCAGCGCGGTGACTTCTTGTGGGAATGTAATGTTTAGTGTAGTAAACGTTATCGTGGACATACACTCTCCTGGGTCTGTGGTAAATTTTTGCGTTTCGTGTGCAATTGCGGCTTTGATCTTGACGCTACAGCGGACTCACCCACTCCCCCTTGAGCGCGGCGTAACACACCGTGTCATCCCGCGTGCCGTCGGGGAGGCGGAAGCGGCCACACAGGACGCCCTCGCGGAGCAGACCCGCCTTCTTCGCGGTGCGCTGGCTGGCGATGTTGCGCTCGCTGCACAGCCAGGCGATGCGCTCCCAGGGCCACACCTCGAAGCCCCAGGTGAGCATCTCGCAGAGCACGCGCGTGCCGAGGCCCTGGCCCGCCAGTCCGGCGCGGATCCACATCCCGGTCTCGGCGG
>SLSP01000520.1 GCA_007130345.1 Thermoflexales bacterium | reverse complement strand
GAGATGCACCGTCTTCAGCCCGCCGTCCATCGCCCGGATCATCTCCGCCGCGGAGACGCCCGCCTCAGCGGCCTGGAAGCTGTCGAAGACGAAGCCCAGGGGCGCGCCCAGCTCGCGCAATGTGATGACATGCTCCGGCGCGCGGAGGTAGCACCAGCTCACGTTTTCCACACACAGGGTGACGCCAGCGGCGTGGGCCTGCTCGGCGGCCCAAAGCGCGCTCTCGAAGAAGTCCTGCATCAAGGCGGGATTGCCGAAGCCGTAGCGGATGCCGTGCCAGGTGATGGCCCGCGCTTCGAGGCGGGCCGCCGTCTCCACCACCTGCACGAAGCGGTCGCGGGTCTCGCGGCGCGCGCGGGCATACGGTGACCACAACGCGCAGTAGTGGACGTGCAGATGCAGCGAGTGAACGCGCACGCCGGCATCCCGCCGCCGCCGATCTAGCTCGCGCCCGAACGCCGGCGAGTACTCTTCCAGCGCTTGCAGGAAGACCTCGACCACCGGGAAGCCCAACTCGCCCGCCAGGATCAGCGCGTCCTCGGTGGCGTGCGTGGGATAGAACGCCGCCGTCGAGACGCCGATGGCCGGGGAGAAATCCCGCGCCGCTGGCCGTGTATTGATGGAAGCCGTTGTCAACCGGAGGGCTGCTCGGCTATGGCCGATTCGATGGCGGTGCGGACGCGCTCGACTTCATCGCGTTTATCCAGAGCGAAGTGCCGCGATATCGAACCTTCCGGGGCCAGGCGAATGGACAGCGTGACCAACGCCTCGTCCACGGTTACGCTGGCGGACGCGACGCTGCGCAGGGGGATGTACCGCCACACGCCGCCATAGCGCACCCCACGATTCCGGCGGCTGCGCTCGTCCTCGCGGATGAGGATCAGCTCCCGATCCGTAAGCAAAACGAGATGCGCCGTGGTGACAGTACGCGAGAAAGGCAACCGCAGCCAGGGAACAAAGGACTCGCGGATTTCCGGCTGCCAAACGAGGTCGATGACGTTCTCGTGCTCCACCAGACTCTCGCGGGCGTAGTTCGCAAACTTGAAGTTGTCCTCGGCCAACGCATCGAGACAGTCTTGCTCGGCGTTGAGCACCGGGGCCGTCCCCTCGCCTAGCGCGGAACGGATGCGCGTGAGCAACGGATCGAACCGGTCGCGGGTGGCGGTATTGAACTCAATCGCTGACGTGTGCAATGTCTCTTCGGTGGTCACGCCACTGACGGCAAACCACGCATACAAGAGAATGTTCCCCACTTCCACATCGCGCAGATGCGCCAGGGGATAGCCCGTTGGCGTGAGGCGGTCTGCGGCCCGCGCCACCACGTACAGAACGCCGTCCGTTTCAAACAGCAGCGTGTCCGCATCCCCACGCGCCGCCCCGACCACCGGAGGCGCGAGCACCATATAGGGCAAGGCGCGCTCCTCCCCGATAAGCGAGTCAACCAGACTGCGGTAGACTTCCGGCACCTCAGCGCGGGACTCGATAGCGTTGGCCCACGAAGCCATCGATTGCTTGGCCCCGGTCAACGGGGCACCTGGCTTACGCATAGCTGCCTCGGCATTTGTATAGATTGTGCAAGGGGATAGTCTTCATAGCGTAACCTCCATTTGATTCCAAAAAACAATTAGGCGCAGCGCGCTCGAACCACAAAACGCGCCACAAGCGCGCCATTCCATTTGAACCCTACCTATAGAGTAGCACAGAGTCCAAGAAAGGGTAGTCCGATTTGCGACTTTAGACATATTCCCGAACACGCCTATAATGCAAGAAACAACGCCATTGGAGGTGATTCAGTGCGTCCCATTGATCTGCGAAGCGATACCGTAACCCGGCCCACGCCAGAGATGCGCGAGGCGATGGCCCGCGCCGAGGTGGGCGACGACGTTTACGGCGAAGACCCCACCGTCAACCGGCTGGAAGCGCTGGCGGCCGAGCGCCTGGACAAAGAGGCCGCGCTCTTCGTCCCCAGTGGCACGATGGGCAACCTGGCCGCGCTGCTGGCCCACTGCGGGCGCGGGGATGAGGCGATTATCGGCGACCGGCAGCACACGTTCCTCTACGAGCAGGGCGGGATGGCCGCGCTTGGCGGGATTATGCCGCACCTGCTCTCCAACCAGCCCGATGGCACGCTGCGCCTGGCCGACATCGCCGCCGCCGTGCGCGGGGACGACGCGCACTTCCCGCGCACGCGCCTCATCGCGCTGGAGAACACGCACAACGCCTGCCACGGCGTGCCGCTCACGCCGGAGTACACCGCCGAGGTGGGCGCGTTGGCCCGGTGTCACGGCCTGCGCCTGCACATCGACGGGGCGCGCATCTTCAACGCCGCCGCCGCCCTCAACGTGGACGCGCATACGCTGGTCGCCCCCGCCGATTCCGTCACCTTCTGCCTCTCGAAAGGGCTGTGCGCGCCGGTCGGCTCCGTGCTGTGCGGCAGCGCGGCCTTCATCGCCGAAGCGCGCCGGGCGCGCAAGGTGCTCGGCGGGGGGATGCGGCAAGCGGGCATCCTCGCGGCGGCGGGGATCGTGGCGCTGGAGCGGATGACGGATCGCCTGCGCGAGGATCACGCCCGCGCTCAGATGCTCGCCGAGGGGCTGGCCGCCATCCCCGGCATCGAGGTGGCCCCCGTCTTCACCAACCTGGTCTACTTCAGCCTGACGGCAGAGGGCGCGCAGACCGCGCCGGAAGTCGCGGCGGCCCTGGCCGAGCGCGGCGTGCTCATCGGCCCCCGCGACGCGCGCAACTTCCGCGCCGTGACCCACTACTGGATCGACGCCGCCGCCATCACCCGCGCTCTCGCCGCGATGCAGGATGTCCTTGTTTCCGCCTAGTACAGCGCGGCATAAATAACTCTCCAGTTGAATTTGCTCCAAGGGGAACGTCAGTTCCCCGTTCCGACGTAGCGTCGCGGATCTGACGATCCGCTCTGAGCGAGGGTAACTGAGGAGGGACTTCCGCCGCGCTGTACTAGAAATACGCACTACGCACCACGCAACAGGAGGTTTTCAATGCACCACGAAGAAGATACGTTTCGCACTCACGACGGATTGACGCTCTACACGCAGACCTGGCAGCCCGCTGACGCGCCAGTGGCGCGCATCGCCGTGATCCACGGCTTGGGCGAGCACAGCGGGCGCTACGCCGACTTCGCGGATTGGTTTGTGCCACGCGGCTTCGCCATCCATGCCTTCGACCATCGCGGGCACGGGCAATCGCCGGGGCAGCAGGGCCACATCAACGCCTGGGCCGAGTTCCGGGATGACGTGCAGCAGTTTCTCGCCCACGTCCCTGAAGACGCGCCGCGCTTTCTGCTCGGCCACAGTATGGGCGGCCTCATCGTGCTCGACTACGGCCTGCATCGTCCGACGGCGCATCTGCGCGGTGTCATCGCCTCCGCGCCGGGACTGGCCCCGGGAGGCGGGGTTTCGGCGGCGAGCATCGCCGCCGCGAAGGTGCTGGCCCGCGTCGCGCCCAAGCTCAAGATGTCTAACGGCCTGGACGTGCAAGGGCTATCCCGCGACCCGGAGGTGGTGCGCGCCTATCAGGCAGATCCGCTGGTTCACGGCTACGCCACGCCCCGCTTCGCCTCGGAGTTCTTCGCCACCGGGCGCGAGGCGCTGCACCGCGCCGCTCAGTGGCCCGCCGAGACGCCGCTGCTCCTGATGCACGGGGCCGCCGATCCCATCTGCCAGCCCGAAACCACGCAGCGGTTCTTCACCGACGCCGGAGCCACCGACAAGACCCACATCCCCTATCCCGACTATCTCCACGAGATTTTCAATGAGATTGGGCGCGAGCAGGTGTGGGCCGACTTGGACGCCTGGCTGATAGCGCACATGTGATTCTACGCAATACCGCAAAAGTCACCCTGTTTGGGACACGGATAAACACAGATTTCACGGATGACTCTACTGAAAGAACCCTAAAAAATCCGATTTTTTAGAAACTTGATACGAGATGTAGATTTTCCGCGTGCGAATTTC